>JAGVEE010000217.1 GCA_020058405.1 Sphingobacteriales bacterium | reverse complement strand
TTATCCGTTACTTTTTCAAAATGGTCTATTATATCAAAATTTACATTGGCAGGTAAAAAATCTTCGCCTATGCCTTCTGTTATATAAGGGTATATTTCATCTTTATCAAAAATACCAGTCTCTTTGTATTTCTTAAACACCGATCCATAGGTATCAATTCCTAATACTTTAATGTTCGGATTTTTCTCTTTTAAATATTTACCTGTACCAGAAATGGTTCCACCTGTCCCTACTCCTACTACCAAATGGGTAATTTTACCTTCTGTTTGTTCCCAAATTTCCGGACCCGTTTGCTCGTAATGTGCAGCAGAGTTCGAAAGGTTATCGTACTGATTAGGTTTCCAAGCATTCGGAATTTCACTTACTAATCTTGAGGATACTGAATAATACGAACGAGGATCTTCTGGTTCCACATTCGTAGGGCATACAATTACTTCGGCACCAAAGGCACGCAAAGCATCCACCTTTTCTTTAGATTGTTTATCAGTAGTAGTAAAAATACATTTATACCCTTTAACAACTGCTGCTATGGCTAAGCCCATACCCGTATTTCCTGAAGTTCCTTCTATAATGGTTCCTCCTGGCTTTAACCTGCCATCCCGCTCTGCATCTTCTATCATTTTAAGGGCCATACGGTCTTTAATAGAATTACCAGGATTGGTAGTTTCTACTTTTGCCAATACCGTTGCCGGAATATCTTTAGTTATTTTGTTGAGTTTTACCAATGGCGTATTACCAATGGTTTCTAAAATATTGTTGTACCACATGCTGCAAAGATAAGTTTTCCAAATTATGTTAATAGTATTAATTTGTCATTTGTAAAATGCTTCCCTATTTTAGGCTTTTATAAAAATTCAATAAAATGAAAAAACTAACACTATTGAGTGCAGCTGCATTATTGCTATTTACAGCTTGTAACCAGAAAGTAAGCAAGGATTTAAGTGCTGATGAACAACTAAGCATTGTTACGAAACTCGATAGTATGTATAGCCACCATATCGAAAAACAACAAGCAGATTCACTTACGAACACGTTTTTGTCGGATGCCATCGTATTAACTCCTAGCGAAGCAGAAGTAAAAGGTATAAATGCGATAAAAGACTGGTATGCTAATTCTTTTGAATATGGTTTAAAAACGGTAAGCTTTGTTACAAGCAATGTTACAGGCGATGAAAACCATTTGATAGAAATTGGTCAATCTACTATAGGCTTACAAGTTGTAGATGCCGATACCTTAAGCTATGAAAATTATAAGTATTTGCATGTTTGGATTAAACAGCCAAACGGACAATATAAATTAAGTAGAGATATGTGGAATCAAGATCAAGCACGATGAAGAATAAATTAACCTTATACATTTTTATAGCACTAATTCTCGGTATAATTTCCGGTTGGTTGTGTAATATTTACGCCACGAGTCCTTTTGTTATTGGCTTTGTAGACTATGTGCCTTTAATGAGCGATATCTTTTTAAACTTAGTAAAAATGATTATTGCTCCACTTGTATTTTCAACCTTAGTGGTTGGAGTAGCTAAATTAGGCGATATAAGTGCAGTAGGAAGAATTGGTGGAAAAACATTGTTATGGTTTTTATCGGCCACTTTTGTTTCCTTGTTTTTAGGAATGATTTTGGTGAATTTGTTTCAGCCAGGCAAAATGATGGATCTTACATTGCCACCAGAAAATGCTACAACTGGCCTAGAACATACCGCACTCTCTGTAAAAGAATTTGTGAAACACGTGTTTCCAAAATCGATTATAGATGCCATGGCGAAAAATGAAATTCTACAAATCATCGTATTTGCGTTGTTCTTTGGCATAGGTGCTGCGGCTGTAGGGCCTAAAGCCGATGGAGTAATTAAAGCAATAGATTCTCTTTCTTACATCATGCTTAAGGTAACAGGTTTTGTAATGAACTTTGCTCCTTTTGCAGTTTATGGTGCTTTAACAGCTGTAATAGCTAAGCAAGGAGCGGGTGTACTCGTAAATTATGGTATTTTTATCTTCGAATTTTACGCCTCCTTACTTATACTTTGGGCCATAATTTTATTAGCTGGTTTTGCAGTAATTCGACAAAAAATTGTTTCGCTCGTAAAACATATTATTGACCCTGTAATTTTAGCCTATACTACCTCTAGCTCCGAAGCAGCTTTGCCTCAAACCATACATCAACTAGAAAAATTCGGTTGCAGTAATAAAATTGTAAGTTTTGTGCTGCCATTAGGGTATTCTTTTAATTTAGATGGATCAATGATGTATATGACCTTTGCCTCTCTATTCATTGCTCAATCTTATGGCATAGACTTAAGTATAGAGCAACAAATAACCATGCTATTGGTGTTAATGCTTACTAGTAAAGGTATTGCAGGTGTGCCAAGAGCTTCATTAGTGGTGATCGCTGGAACCTTATCTATGTTTAATATACCAGAAGCAGGACTATTGCTTTTAATGGGTATAGACCCAATATTAGATATGGGCAGATCGGCAACCAATGTGGTTGGAAACAGTGTGGCTACGGCGGTGGTAAGTAAGTGGGAAGGGGAATTAAATTAGCTAATTAGCTAATGTGTTAATTAGCTAATGAATGGAAATACTTAGTAAATATTTAATATATGATTTTGGTTAGGCCGGTATTAATTGTTTCTTGCTTTGTATCATTTTTTTTTCTCAATTCATGTACCCGCAATTATAATGACTGTGCAACAGTAAGTTCATATTGTAGAGATTCAACAGTAGCAAATTTCGTAGTGTCTAATGAAGCTAAGAATTGGTGGATTAATGATTCTATTAAAACTGGAAAGTTGATTTATAAAAATGAAACCGGAACAATTTTCGGACTATATAAATCTTATAATAATAACTTAGATAGAGAATTAGTATTTAATCATTATAAAAACCCTATAGACAATGGATGTATTGACCCCATTGGATGTTCCATTAAAATAAAATATGATGGATATAGTATGAACTATTATAACTCAGTTTATAATTTTAATATTGATGTTTATTTAAACAGAAGTATCCCGCAAAATGCTGCTGATACTAGGAGCAGCAATTGGACAGAATATTTACAGTTTTCAAATAATAATAATTCAATTATAATAAGTCCAGGGAATAACGATAGTCGTTTTAATAAAAATGAATTCTTTCAGATTCTTACTATTCAGAACAAAGCTTACTCTAATGTTTATCATGTATACGATTCAAGTAGATTAAATAAAAACCCAATTCAAATAATGGGTTATTACTTCAATTCCACAAATGGTATAATTAAATATTATTTAAATAACAATGA
>JAGVEE010000132.1 GCA_020058405.1 Sphingobacteriales bacterium | reverse complement strand
GGTACTTTACAGGTTTTGATCATTAGGGTTTAATTTCTATTATTGTACCAATGGGGGTATGTAAATATAATTCTCTCATTTCAGAATTTGTTATTGCGATGCACCCTTTTGTCCAATTAAACCATCTGTGAAATTTCCCAATAAATCCTAGCCCATTTTTCATTCCATGTATTTTAATCTCGCTACCTGGTGATAGCTTATGTTTTCTAGCATATTCAATATCCTCGCTATTGGGATATGAAATTGCAAATACCGGTTAAATTGACCACCTCAGACCGGTCCAAATTGACCACTGATTTCACTGGCGAAGATTTTAATTTTTTGCTGTAATCTTGTTGTTCAAATTTATAAATTAATTCTCAATATTTATACTCGGTTCTTCCCCCTCTTTTTTGTTCCGTTTTCTGAGTGAGTCGCCCACTAATTCCAAACGATGTGCATCGTGTACGATTCTATCCAATATCGCATCTGCTATCGTTTGCTCACCAATAACTTCGAACCATTTTACAACGGGAAGTTGTGAAGTTACAATCATGGATTTCTTTCCATGCCTGTCTTCTATTATTTCCATAAGTGTAGCCCTGCTCTGTGCGTCGAATGGTTGGATACCAAAGTCGTCGAGTATTAATAGATCCTGGCGTTCTAGCTTCACGATTTCTTTTAAATAAGAACCATCTGCCTTTGCCATTTTTAGTTTTGCAAAGAGTTTTGGTGTATTGTAATAGGTAACACGGTATCCTTTATTACAAGCTTCGTGGCCGATGGCAGAAGATACATAACTCTTTCCTATACCTGTGCTTCCGGTTATGAGTACATTCTCACATTTCTCAATAAACTCACAGCTACCCAGTCGTAATACTTGGTTCTTGTCAATGTTCCGGTTCAGATGATAATGTAGTTCTTCTAAAGATGCTTTATACCTAAACTTTGCACTCTTCACTTTCATTTCTCTACTCCTGTTTTGCCGCTCATCTAGTTCCGCGTCTATCAACATCTCAATAAGTTCATCGGCTGTATAAGCGGTTGTTCTTTCCGATTCTAAGTTCATCTTAAAGGCTCGGTACATTCCACTGAACTTTAATTTTCGCATTTTTTCTAATGTTTCTGTGTTCATTTTTTCTGATTTATTTTTTTGTATTCGTTTGTATTATTGGTAATAAGATTCTCCTCTAATGTTGTCATGAGTGGGCATAGTGCTTTCTTCTTCTTCCTGTATTCGTTCATAGTCTTTATCTAAGCCAGTATGTAAGATCTTTTCTATTGCTTTATAGCTGTACATCCCAAAGTCTAGTCCTCGCCTACATGCATTAATTAACCGCTCTCTGCCTACTTTCTTTTCAAAGTTTAAAATACCCGCACAAGATTTATACGCTTGCTCAGGATGTTTCTTATGATGAAAGATTTCTAAGAGGTATTGCTTCACATCTTTATCAACGCTCTCTGCCCAGGATAAAAATCGGTCTGGCGTCCACTCGCTTACATAGCGGTGAGTTGAAGCCATGTGTTCTGCATCGGTTGTGTAATTATAAGCGGTTCTATCTCTGGCATGGATAGCAATACGTTCGTAATTAGAGTATATTTCTATGGTAGTTCGATTGTATTTTAAGGTCACTTTTCTTCCAATAAAAGAATAGGGTACAGAGTAATAGTGCCTATCTACACTTAGGTGTACATGCCCGTTTTTCATAACAGTGGCACTAGATTGTCTGCGTAACTCATACCGCATCAACGGCAAGGGCAATAACGCTGCTTTCTCTACGTCTTCAAACTGTTTTCTGCGACTGTAATCTCTACTCGTAAAATTGGTGTTATTGTGTTTGTCTAGTTCTTGCCACAGTGTTTCATTCAGCGCTTCTATACTTGTGTACGATTGTTTTTTAATGTGTGCATACATTCGGTTGTAAAGGATTCGAACGGCGTTTTCTACCAAGGCCTTGTCTCGTGGTTTAAAAGCTCTAGCAGGCAGTACTGCGGTGTTGTAATGAGAAGCAAAGTCGGCAAAGGTTTCGTTAATTACGGGCTCGTATTTACTGCTCTTCGTAACCGCCGCTTTTAAATTATCAGGAACGATGGCTAAGGGAACTCCTCCATAATAATGCATTGCATTTTCGCAGGCCGTAATGAAGTCTTCTTTCTGTTGAGTCATTACGGCTTCTGCATACGTTAATTGAGAGGCACCCAAAACGGCTACAAACACTTCTACATTTTTGATCTCTCCAGTTTGTTCATCTACTATTTGCAATCGATCTCCAACAAAATCAACATACATCTTATCGCCTGCTTTGTGCTCCATGCGCATCGTTGGGGAGGCTTGTTTCTTCCACAAAGTATAGTAATGATTGAACTGACTTCGACCCACACCATCAGGATGAGCTTCCTTGTAATTACTCCATACATGGATTCTAGTAACTCCTTTTTTCTTTAGTTCCCGTTCATATTTAGGAAACAAACTGAACAGAGTAGCAAGTCGTGTATTAATGGGCTTGGCTTCTGGCTTCACAAAAAGATCTTCCAGTTCTTTATCGCTTAATGCATTTAGAACTTCAATACTTAAGCCACTATCAATAAATTCTTTGATGTATTTTTTGAGTGTATTGCGAGCGATACCTGTTTGCTCAGAGATTAATTTTTTACTCCGACCTTGAATATATAATTGTAATAGGTGTCTAATTTTACTCATACTAATTGATTTATTCGCCATAGATTAAGTTTTGATATACATCAAAACTTATCATTTAAGCAATCAATTACAGCATGTATTTTTAGGCTTCGTAGGTGGTCAATTTGCTCCGGTTTAGGGTGGTCAATTTGGACCGGTCAAGGGTGGTCAGTTTAAATCGGCAAGGGGTGGTCAATTTCACCGGTTTTTGCAAATGATTCCACATTTCTATCTTATTGGTATTTTCCTAAAGACTCCTATTGGATTTATAAAGATTCAGTAACTAATGAATTAGATACTTTTCTTGTTGAGAGTACAGATATACAAGAACGGAATGATAGGTATTCTGCCAACAAATTCCAATTTCATGTATGTAGAGTAATTAATCACGGAGTTGTAAAAACACAAGTTGGCCGCCCAAAGTATTACGATGAAAGTACTTATTATTTTGATGTACTACAAACTTGGCCCATATCTAACAGTGCAGTGCGTTTATTTTATGATAAGCAGAATAGAATATCAGATCTTGAGAATATTTTGGTTTTAAAGAATAACTATGATTCAATCACAATTGGAAATATAAAGTATTACAATGTAATACATTTTACAAATAAAACTCAATCAGAAGGCGATTCTATTAGGCAAGAATATTATGCTCGAAATATCGGAGTAATAAAGAGAGTGTACCAAAGCAATCATGTTTGGGAGTTAGTGGAATTTCAAATCACTAAATAAATGTATGTGAAAAAAAATAATATCCTACACACTTTTTCTATTTGGTCTAATCAGTTTACTAGCTGCAAGTACCCCTCAAAATCCAACTATTTAAAAATATAATTAACCATAATTTTACTTATTAACGTTTTCGTTCACGCAAAGAACGCTGAGGTTTCGCAAAAAACGCGAAGAAAAACTGTGCAACTCTGTGTGTACTTTGAGAAACTCTGTGACCGTTTAACCGAAAGACTCTTTATCGCTTAGTTCGTAAATTCGTTTAATTTTTCATTCCTTCAGCAGCTTCTCACGATACAATTCTCCATCGGCATGTATTCTGTAAAAATAAAAGCCAGTAGTAGAAAGTACAGAACCCATAATGTTTACTTGGTCTGCATTAACAGATTCTTTAGCGTGCATCAAATTACCTTGTGCATCATAAATCTCTATCATTTTTTCAAACGATTGGCCATACACCCAATGGCTACAAAACAGAAGCAAAATCAATAATAATTTTAATAGTATAGTTCTCATTTTTTTGGGTTTACTGCATGGCTAACGAATGCTTGTTTTAATTTTTTCTTATTAAACTCAAAGTACCCTATTTTTTTTTGAATACTCAACCGCATAAATGCAGGTTCTTTCATGCAGGATGATAAATGCAGGATGATATATGCAGCTTTATTGCCATTTCGTAATTCAACATCGCACATTTATTACAGCATATTCACAATTCAATAGTCAATTTTAAATATTGCACAACCTTCTCCAAATTCATAATTCATAATTCATAATTCATAATTATTTTTTATTCCGCTTACACTCAGTCTACACTTAGTCTATACTCAGTCGATACTTCGCCTACAAATGGCCTAATTTTCGCCTCTATTTCG
>JAGVEE010000330.1 GCA_020058405.1 Sphingobacteriales bacterium | reverse complement strand
GGGTTCGCTATCGTTTACCGCCAATAAACGATTTCCATCGTAGGTATACGTAAGACCGTCTATTTTGTTGTAAGTATTTCCTGTATTTATTTTGCCATACTGGGTCATGCTTAATAAATTTCCGTTTACATCATAACTTATTCCGTTTACATCATAATTAGTGGGGTTCGTCCAGCTCGTACCCGATTTTAATGCATAATCGGATGACACCAATCTGTTCAACTTATCATACGTATGTCCGTATTCGTTCTCGGCTTGGTTGCTTGTTTTCCAGGTGATGCTCGAAATATTTCCGTTGTACTGTGCTGAAGCTGATGTTCTACCCGTTGTAGATTCGTAGCGCATTTCTTGTTTGAATAAGTTATTGCGCGTTTCTACATCGTAGCAATTGGTATAGGTTATTACTGGAAGTATGTTTGATTGGTTTATTTCATGCAACTTCGTTGTTAAAAACTGATTTACCTCTTCTATTGCTTGTTCGTTTAAACTTTCAGCATATACTCTTCGTAAAGCTTGAAACAATATTTCCTTTACCTGGTTCTTAAATATATCTTTAGCATTTTCACCCTCTATGCTCATACTTGAATAGCGTGCCGAAATAAAATGTTCTTCTGTAAATCCATAATTTTCTAATGAATTTACATATTCTGTAGCCGTATAGTTTGCCCAAGTAATCTGTTGGTCCTCTTGCATTGAGAAAAATGCCTCCCTATCATCATCACCCGTATTTACATTAGCAAGAACTTCGTTTACATCAAACAAACTAACTTCGTCGCAATTATTAACCGTTTGTAGCCAATATGAGTCCGACAATGTTTGCCAATTACGAATGTTATACTCCGTATTAGTAGCAAACAAAGGCTTGCCATTTACTATGTTGAAATTCTTTTTTTCTAATCTACCCAGTTCATCGTACATATTATTTACAATTACCTGTGAAGCGCCTCCGTTAATGCTTTCTGAAATACTTAACAAACGGTTCTGGTGGTCGTAGGTGTAGTATTTGCTAACAGTTATATTAGTATAAGGTGATTGAGCAGTATTTAATTGGGTCTTAGTAGTACTCAAAATACTTCCTACAAAATCGTAAGTATTTACAGTAGTTTCTACAATAGAACCATTTTCTTCAATTGTTTTTACCAATCGGTATTTATCATCGTAATACAAATACTGGTTATACCATTTAGAAACATCTAATGCTCCATTTTCATCTATTAAACGATTACAAGAACGCGTAACCTTTCCATTTACATAGGTGTTATAGGCATTTGCGCTAGCAAAGTTTGTAGCATTAGGGTAGTTAGTATATGTATCGTAAAATGTAAGGTTAGTTACATCGTTTTCTGTTACCACTGGATAGGTTCTTGTAGAATAACCAAATCCTAAGTTTATTTTTGTTTCATCCAGCACCGTTTCTAGAGCTACTTTGATTCTAAGGGCATCAAAACTGTTGTAATCAGAAATAGTGCATATGCCAGAATATACTTGTCTACCTAATAGATCATATTTATAAAATTTCCATTTTGCAGCATTTTCTGAAGCCATGTTTGCATCTTGCGAAAGCACCAGCTGATCTTTATCATTATACACAAACCTCTCAATGCCTTTGCCCGGTATGCGCTTGCTTATCATTCGATCTCTGTCATCGTACTCATAAGAAAAAACATGCTTGCTTATAAAAGTTGGAGTAAGTTCTGCTCCTGGTATGGCATTGCCAGAAGGTTGTATTACATAAATTTGGCGACCTTTATCGTCGTAGATGTAATAGGTCCTAATCCATGCATTGGAGGTGATTTCATTTTCGGAACAAATTAACCGACCAAAATTATCTTTCGCAGTTTTAACCCTTGAGCCATTTTCATCAACAGATAGATCAATGCTTAATGTAGCAATCGGGTAAAAACCGTTTGCTTTGTACACATTATTTATGAGTTCGTATTTTATTATTTCATTGGTATTATTTAAACGATATTGAAGTTTAGAAGTATGCCCTGCTCCTATTTTCCAAGCGTCGCCTGCTTCGCTTTTTTCGATTGGTCGGCCTAGTGGCGAATTTTCATACACATTTTCGGCATAAGCAAAATTTGTTGGCTTAGCAATATTTTGATAAAAATTTTGTTGCTCAGCAATGGCATTATTGCGATATGCATTGTGAATGTTAGATACAGCATAAGACAAATAACTTGTTTTCTCTCTGTCTAATTCATCATACGTAAGTATACTCACAATATCATTTAAAGTAGGCGAAGCTTGTTTTGAATTTTTTTGAATAGGGCGTGCAAGTCCGTCAAAATATGTTTTAGAACGAATTAACTGACTGTGATTTAAACTTAATATTGCATTTGGACTTTTAACATTATCTACCAATATAATATTCTCAATTATTGAATTTTTTATAAAGTAAGACATTTTAACTCTAGCACTTTCCAAACCTGTTGTTGGGTCGTAAGAACAAACAAATAACGAATTAATATCTATATTTGAAGGAGGGATATACTGAGTACCTGTATGTAATAAATTACCAGTTGTGGCAAAGCCCATTCCATCAAATGGAGAATCATACCACCTAATAGAACTTGCATTCGTGTTTAATGTACTTGCTGAAAAGCCACTTAATCCATAACCAGTTTCAGATGCATAATTAATAATTGATGGAGGAAATATAGTAGCATTTGGTACAGTAATTTTTACAGGAATTGATCTGCTCCAATTATTTTTTGATCTAACATCCCAATTATTTAACTGCAATGAGCGTACGTAAATTTTTGAGGTATTTTTAATGATGATAGAAGAACTATAAACATTACCATTAATTAATAACACAGGGTATCTTGTATCCTTACCTAATGAATCGTATTGAAAATAATACCTAACATCATCTTGCCAATCTAATAATGGTGATTTTGGAAAAATTACTCTTCCACTATCAGCGGAATAAGAAACTAATCGGTATGGAACAGCTGTGGGGGAAGAGAACCTTGAATTGAAACTTGTAATGCTTGGATAAGTTGGTAAATTTGGTTTTTCAACACCCGCATATGTATGAGTACTCGCACAATAACTTATTATTAGTGCCAATATATATTTTAAATTCTTCATCTTACTTAGTTTTTAGGTTGATACAAATATATGTTAGACTTTAGAATGTTTTTATTATTATCCTTTTGATATACAAGCCTTCCGAAGCTGTCATATTCGTAATTTGTTGCCCTATTATTTTCATCGGAGACACTTGTAACTTGGTTTAGAATAGGGTCATAGGTGTAAGTAGTCATAGTTGAATTCATTGGTTGAACTCTTATGTCATCCAACACTATGCTTCTGTTTCCTAATTCTGTTCCTAGATTTAAATTTAATTTTATGCTCGTTGTATTTTGAGTTAGATCAATTGGAACACTGAAATATTTCCATTCTTTAGGATTTTGATTGGTTTCAATGTTAATTGGAGATTGAGTTATTCCATCTTTTTCAATATTCAATACTATAATTTGCGTAGTACCATTTGCTAAACTATTTGAATTAAAAATTTTAACCCAACCCGATACAATTAATTTCTCGCTATTAGGTTCGGGTGAAAATTCTCTATTAATTCCATCTTCATTATTATTAGGCATGATTACCATACCGTGTTTACCTGTAAAAGATTCCAAACATGGATAAGTTTGGCTTTGATTAAAAGTCCAATAATCATTATCTGAACTATTGCTAGCATTACTAGCATCTTCAAATCCTAAATAAGAAGTATTATTACCAATTGCATCATAAGAGTTTTTACCATTTATAATTTGTGCAACTGGTAATTCAGAATCATAAGACCATTTATATGAAACTACACCTAAATTATTATCTAAAATTTCAAGCGGGTTGCAATTGAAGTCATACTTGTTATAAGTACGATATAGTTTAAATTTACTATCATAAATAAAATCCATAGTTGAATTAGATATATCAAACTTCTGAATATTTTGTTGATTATGATTTAATATGTATTCTTTCCATACCAATGTATTATTGTCAAAATTTTTATACATCGTGAAACTTGAACTCAGTAATATTGGAGATTCATTCGGTTTTAATAGATACTTTTCAAAACAAATTGGTTTCGAAACAATATTTTTTTCTAAAAGACTGTTTGCACCAATTACAGCTTCACTTACAGTTGGAAATAAACCTATATCATTTTTAACTGTACCGTTAAAATCATAAACATAGTAGTAATCTTGTTTCTCTTTGATTCCATTTGAATTATGATTAATTACTGAACGTATTTTATTTTTTGAATTATATAAATACTCTACAATGTTATTTTTAGTATTATTATTATCATAGGTGGTAGAAGTGGTTTTATTTAGTTTAGCAAATCCATCTAAGTGATGTTGTTTGGTAAATTTAAATACACCATTTGTACCAACACTCAATGCACTTGGATCTCCTGCTTTAACAATATCATTTATAAGAGTAACCGTATTTGCTAGATGATTATTTACTATTATAAAATCATATTCATTTAATGTAGATCTTACTATATTATTATTTTCGTTGAACTCTTCTATTTTCCAAATTTTAGATTTAACCCAATTGTTTGTAATAGATCCATAAGGATATTTATCTAATTCGTATTGGTATTGTGTATAATGGGCTGGGGTTTTGAAAATTATTTGAGTGATGTTAGGTTGCATATTGTCAATTTGCAACATCATATTACTAGCATTGGTTGGAATGTTTTGGTTTTTTAAGTCATGAAAATATGTAGTTATTTTACCACTTCCCACTGTTCTTTCTGTTACATATGGGTAAGTTTTTATAGGTCCACTTGGACTATTCAATGCACTACCGTATTTAGCATGTAAAACAAAATATTCATTAATATTATCAACTTTTGCAAAGTAGCTACGAGCAAACTGTGGTAGATATTCTAAATTTCCCCAAGGGTAAAAATATTTTTTTATTAACTGAGTCTTGTTGGGGTCTGCGAACTCCCTCACTAACATAGATATTTTAACACCTCCACCAATTATCGATTTTTCAACTCCTGCATATATATATTTTAATGAATCTAAAGTATAATAAAAGTTATCTGCACCACCAGTAGGATATTCTATTCTCTCTAGCATTCCATAAGTAATACTTGGCCTACTATTTCTATTATAATAATAACCCTGATAAAATTCGCTATTATAAGGTTGGTAATAATAGAATTGATCGTCAGAAAGGTCTATTGGTCTGAAAGGACTCAAACAATCTGTATTATTTAGTGCAAGAGGATTTAAATATTGAGAAATAAGATTTGATGATGTATAAGGGGTTAGAATTGGCTGTGGCATATTTTCTTTAAACTTCAACCATGGTATATTATGTTTATGACGATTATCTCCATGATCAAAATCATAGTTAAAATATCCCCAGTAATCTGTATTGAATTTTAAAACATTTGGGTGTTCTGGATAATTTAAATCATATTCAAAAACATAGCTGGGTAGTTTATCTGTAGATGTAAATTCCTGTATTTTATTCAGGAATGGTCTTTTCTCTTCTGCTACTTGAGTATTATTATGGATATATGATAAATTAAATCCTTTTATTAAATTATTGCTTCTATCAAATACTTTGATGTTATTTATTAATTTAATTGAACCCAAATTAGAGTTATTTCTATTTACCTTATAAGCTGGAACCATATATCCCAAATTTATATTAGGAACTGACTCATTAACGTAATAATTTCCGCCAACTAAATAATCTGTTAAATCTAGTTCGACCTTACCATTTGTCCATTCTATAGATTTTAATGTCAAATTGTTTAACCTATTAATTACAAATGTTCTGTGTAAATATTCTGTTTGTATGCCTGACTGAAATAATAAATTAGGGATGTAAGAATATTCTT
>JAGVEE010000341.1 GCA_020058405.1 Sphingobacteriales bacterium | reverse complement strand
TTTTAACTCGAATAAAACTCTTCTTCCTCTCTTTTCTTTCTTTTCGCTACTCTTGCAGAAACTAAGATACTTATTTCAAATAAAATATAGAGCGGAATAGCTACTAACAATTGCGTGGGAATATCTGGTGAAGGTGTAATAAAGGCTGCCAATAAGAATATCAGAAACAATGCAATTCTTCTATTACTTCGCATAAATTTAGGCGTAGCAATGCCCATTAATGAAAGAAAGTAAACGATGATCGGTAGTTCAAAAACTAATCCTGTAGCAAGTGTTAAAATGCTTACAGTGCTTAAATAAGAGTCGAGGGTTATTTGATTTATAATTGCTTCGGAAATAACATAACTCCCAAGGAAATTAACAGACATTGGAGTAATGATGAAGTAGCCAAATAAAATGCCCATCATAAATAACATACTGCCCCAAAAAATTAAACCTGTTGCGTAACGTCTTTCTCTTTTGTGCAATCCTGGTCTGATGAATCTCCATAATTCCCATAATAAATAAGGGAAACCCAAAATAAAACCTCCTAAAAATGAAGCACTCAAATGCAGGTTAAATTGCCCAGCCATGGTGTTATTCATAATTACGAAGTTTATTTTATCGATGCATAAATCGCTGCCTAAATTGTATTTAGTTCCGAGTTCGCAAAGCTTTCTGTATGTCCAAAAATTTGGGTCTTTCGGACCGAATATAATTACATCAAAAAGTATATCCTTGTATATGAATGCTACTACCGAAAATGAAATGATAACAAGTGCTGCACGTACCAAATGCCAACGTAAACTTTCTAGATGGTCTACAAAAGACATATCTGAATTGGGGTCGGCGGCACGACGAAAATTATCTAAGAATCCTGACATATATTGCTGCCAAATTTAAACAAAAAAAGCGGACAATTGTCCGCTTTTGCTTATTCTGTAAAGTCGAATGTTTCGAGGAATTTGGTAGTGAAATTACCTGCTCTAAAGTTAGGGTCTTTCATCAGTTTTAAATGGAAAGGAATGGTAGTTTTTACTCCTTCAATTACAAATTCACTTAAAGCACGTTCCATGGTGTTTAGCGCTTCTTCACGTGTTTGTGCAACGCAAATTAATTTCGCAATCATAGAGTCGTAGTTAGAAGGAATGGTGTAACCAGCGTAAACATGCGTATCAACACGCACTCCGTGACCTCCAGGTGAATGGAAGTTTGTAATTTTTCCTGGTGATGGGCGGAAGTTATTCCAAGGATCTTCGGCATTTATACGGCATTCAATGGCATGCATTGCTGGCTCGTAATTTTTACCAGAGATAGGAATTCCTGCTGCTACTTTTATTTGTTCTTTTATTAAGTCGTAGTTAATTACTTCTTCGGTAACAGGGTGCTCTACTTGGATACGTGTATTCATTTCCATGAAGTAGAAGTTTCTGTGTTTATCCACTAGAAACTCAATAGTACCTGCACCTTCGTAGTTCACAGCTTTTGCTCCAATAATTGCAGCATCTCCCATTTTCTTACGTAACTCTGGAGTCATAAATGGCGAAGGTGATTCTTCCACTAATTTCTGATGGCGACGTTGAATAGAACAATCGCGTTCAGAAAGGTGACATACTTTTCCGAATTGATCACCCACCACTTGAATTTCAATATGGCGAGGATCTTCAATAAATTTCTCTAAATATATACCATCATTTCCGAAGGCAGCACCTGCTTCTTGGCGAGCCGAATCCCAAGCGGGTTCAAACTCTTCATCTTTCCAAACGATACGCATACCTCTACCACCACCACCGGCAGTAGCTTTTAATATAATTGGGTATCCAATTTCGTTTGCAACTTTAAGCCCTTCTTTTACATCAGATAATAAACCATCTGATCCAGGAATAGTAGGTACACCAGCAGCCTTCATCGTATCTTTTGCTGAAGCTTTATCGCCCATTCCATTAATTTGCTCTGGAGTGGCACCAATAAATTTAATTCCGTAGTCTCTACATATTTGAGAAAACTTTGCATTTTCTGATAGGAAGCCGTAACCCGGATGAATAGCATCTGAGTTAGTAATTTCTGCTGCAGAAATTAAATTTGGGATGCTTAGGTATGAGTCTTTGCTAGGAGCAGGACCAATACAAACGGCTTCATCTGCAAAGCGAACGTGTAAACTATCTCTATCAGCAGCAGAATAAACCGCAACTGTTTTGATGCCCATTTCTTTGCAAGTTCTTATAATTCTCAAGGCTATTTCGCCTCGGTTTGCTATTAATATTTTTTTAAACATGAGTTTAAATTGAAGGTTAAAAAAATAATACGATGTAATTGAATTCTAAAAAATTCAATTCAATAATTACATTGGTTCTACCAAGAATAATGGTTGATCGTATTCTACTGGTGAAGCATTATCTACTAATATCTTCACAATTTTTCCTGATACTTCTGATTCGATTTCATTGAACAATTTCATCGCTTCTATGATGCAAACCACTTTACCTGTTCCAATTTCATCGCCTACATTTACAAACGAAGGTTTATCTGGAGATGATGAACGGTAGAATGTACCAATCATTGGTGATTTTACAGTAATTAGGTTTGATGCTTCAGCTGCTGGAGCTGCTGCAGGGGCTGCTGCTACTGGTGCAGGCGCAGCTGCTAATTGTTGAACTGGTGCCGCCGCCGGTACAGTTGCATTTACAACCATCGGAGCAGAACCTGTTGCTTTAATAGTAATTTTAAAATCTTTACGGTCGATAGAAACTTCACTTACGCCCGACTTAGCGACGAACTTTATCAGTTCTTGTATTTCTTTAATATCCATATCCATTTTTATTTTATATCATTAATTTATTTCTTCTCTAATTTAGCATACTAGCACACTATCACACTAGCATACTATTCACTATCATAGGCCCATTTTATATAAATAGAACCCCAGGTAAAACCTCCAC
Source organism: Sphingobacteriales bacterium (assembly GCA_020058405.1). GTDB lineage: Bacteria > Bacteroidota > Bacteroidia > Sphingobacteriales > Sphingobacteriaceae > CAJBVG01. Next base: position 5,953 of record JAGVEE010000341.1, on the reverse strand, counting down.
CAAAAGCTGCTAAAATAATATTATCTCCTTTGTTTAGTTTATTCTCCCATTCCCACAAACATAAGGGAATTGTTCCATTAGTTGTATTGCCGTAGCGATGAATATTTAACATTACTTTTTCTGGCCCTACACCCATTCTATTTGCAGTAGCATCAATAATGCGTTTATTTGCTTGATGTGGTACTAACCAAGCAATGTCATCGGCAGTTAAATTATTACGATCCATAATTTGTGCAGATACATCTGCCATATTAGTTACCGCAAATTTAAAAACAGATTGACCTTCTTGATATACGTAATGTTGTTTAGCATCAATGGTTTCATGGCTCGCTGGGTTAACAGAGCCTCCAGCTTTTTGGTGTAAATGTATTCTACCAGAACCATCACTTTTCAAAATGGCATCTTGTATACCCATTCCTTCATTATTTGGTTCCAATAAAACTGCACCTGCACCATCACCAAAAATAATACATGTGGTACGGTCTTCGTAATTAATAATCGACGACATTTTATCGCCGCCTACTACCACAATTTTTTTATAAGTACCAGACTCAATAAATTTTGCTGCAGTGTTTAATGCGTATATAAATCCAGAGCATGCAGCGTTTATGTCAAAACTATAGGCATTGCTTGCGCCAACTTTATCGGTTATAACATTTGCAGTTGCAGGGAATTGGTAATCAGGAGTGGTGGTTGCGCAAATTAAAAGGTCTATTTCTTTTGCATCTATGCTGCGTTTTGCGAGCAAGCCTTTTACTGCTTCAGCACCCATATCAGAGGTACCTTTGCCTTCACCTTTCAGAATTCTTCTTTCTCGAATTCCGGTTCTAGATTGGATCCATTCATCGGTGGTATCCACCATTTTTTCCAATTCGGCATTGGTGAGTATATACTCAGGAACGTATCCGTTAACAGCAGTTATTGCTGCATGTAGTTTCGTGTTGCTCATTGTATAAAAAAAATATCCCGCAGTATTATTGCAGGATTAAATATAGATTTTTATTTTATATTTAGTTAAAACGAGCCTTAATTTTTTCTGTTAATTGCGATTGAACCATTTCTCTACATAATTTTATCATGTTTTTAATGGCAATTTCGCTTGATATTCCATGGCCTACTACTACTGGGGCATTTACGCCTAAAACGGGGCTGCCTCCATAATTTTCGTAGTTAAATCGATCAAAAAACTCACTTTTCAATCCATTTCCTATGGTTAAATCATGAAAACTTTCTGCTAATTTTAATACCACATTTCCTGTAAAACCATCACAAACAATTACATCTGCTTTATCATTGAACAAATCTCTTCCTTCAATATTTCCAATAAAATTAATTTCTTCTGATGATTTGAAAAGTGGATACGTAGCTTGGGTTAATAAATTCCCTTTCTCTTCTTCTTCTCCAATATTTAATAAACCAACCTTAGGGTTTTTTGCATTGAAAACGGTTTCCATAAACATAGAACCCAATACACCAAATTGTAATAACATTTCTGGTTTACAATCAGCATTGGCGCCTACGTCTAACATCACACCAAAACCACCGTGTTCTTTAGGAATATAAGTACAAATTGCAGGACGACTCATGCCTGGTATAGCTTTTACGCTAAACATAGAGCCTACAAGCATTGCACCCGAATTACCGGCGCTGGCAAATGCATCAATTTTACCTTCTTTTAAAAGATAAAATCCAACTGCTATACTCGATTTTTGTTTCTGGGTAAGTGCTTTTGCAGGGTGTTCACCCATTTCAATTACTTCTTCTGTATGTACAAAGTCGAAATGCTCTGCAGAAACAGCTTGTTCTTGCAAAATAGTTTTCGCCTGTTGCTCGTCGCCAATTAATACTATGCGGCAATCAGAAGGGAGTTCTTTATAAGCTAAAATTGCTCCTAAGACCGTAGCCTTGGGAGCAAAATCGCCACCCATGATATCAATACCGATTCTCATGTGAGTTGTTTTTTTAGTTAACTGTTTTTTCTACGATCATCTTGCCTTTGTAGTACAAGTTACCATCTACGGTATATGCACGGTGTGGCATGTGAACAGTTCCAGTAGTTTGGCAAACTACCATCGCAGAAGCTTCGGCTTTATAATGAGTTCTTCTCTTGTCTCTTCTCGATTTCGAAATCTTTCTTTTAGGATGTGGCATGGCTCAATTATTTATTTCTATTATTAATTATCTCTTAACTTTTTCAAGGCTTCCCACCTTGGATCTATTATTGTTTCCGGTTTCTCTTCCGTTTCTTCTATGTCTTCTTCTTGTAAACTTAATTTCTTAAGTATGGCAAGTGTTTCTGGGTTACATCCCGATGTTCCATCCTCTAACTCTGGATGTACATGGATTAATGGAATCCCTACCACTATAAATTCGTATAAATGACTTGCAAGGTTTATTTCGTGCTCAGCTCTCGATAGAATTACTATCTCCTCTGTTTGCTCTTCATTTTCTTCGCCAAATTTAAAAATCAATCTATCATTCGAATGGAATGGACTTCTAAATTCTTCATTACAACGATCACAAGTTAATTCTACTTCCCCTTTCATCACAAAATCCAATACAAACATTGTTTCTTGTTTATTGAACTCCAAATCAACTGAAATATCAGCTTTTTTGATAGGAGAGTATTCAAAATCATTAAAGAACGAATCTTCTATCTTAAAATCGAATGTGTGTTTACCGTTTTTTAGACTGGTAAACGGGATTGAAAACAATTTCAGCCTGTTCATTTCTAAATTTTAAGAGGCTGCAAATGTATAAAAAAAAATCTAAAAAGAAACGTTTTTTTTAAAATGCTATTCTCCTCGATCTCTCGACAACTTATGGATTTTCAAAGGGTTGGAGTTCAAATCCTCAAATTCAGCCCTTTTACGTATAATATCTATTGCTTTATAAATAGCTTCTCTGAACGACGATTCGTTCGCAATGTTCTTTCCAGCAATGTCATAACCCGTTCCATGAGCGGGCGAAGTTCTTACAAAAGGCAATCCTGCTGTAAAGTTCACTCCTTGGTCGTATGAGAGGCTTTTAAAAGGAATTAAACCTTGGTCGTGGTACATGGCTAGTACCGCATCAAATTGTTTATATTGATGGTTGCCAAAGAACCCATCGGCCGAATAAGGCCCGAAAGTGATAATTCCTTTATGGTTTGCTTTTTCTAGCGCAGGAATAATTGTTTTCTCCTCTTCATGCCCAATAGCACCAGAGTCGCCTGCATGTGGATTTAGCCCAAGAACAGCAATTTTAGGTTTTCTGATTCCAAAATCTTGCTTTAACGAAGTGTTTAGTACTTCAAGCTTGTGTATAATTTTTTCTTGTGTAATGGCATGCGCAACATCTTTTAAGGCTAAATGACCGGTTACGAAACCAATTTTTAGGTAATCGTTCACCATTAACATCATCGATTCTTTGGCTTCTGTTAATGATTGTAAGTATTCTGTATGGCCAGGGAATTCGAAACCTGCTTGTTTTACATTATGTTTATTGATAGGCAACGTTACCAATGCATCAATTTTACCTTCTTTTAAGTCTTTCGCTGCTTTTTCGAGTGCTAGGTATGAATATTTACCCGCTATTTCTGTTGAAACACCCACATCTACCTTCACATCCTCTTGCCAACAATTAATTAAATTGGCTCTTTTTTCGTTGGCTTGATGAGCTTCATTGATAATATTAAAGCTAAAATCTGCAATCCCTAACATTTTTCTGTGGAAGGAAGTAACCCTCGAAGATCCATAAACAATAAGAGTGCAAAGCTCTGAGAGGCGAGTATCCACTACTGCTTTGAGGAGCACCTCTGTGCTTATCCCGTTAATATCACCTAAACTTATACCGATTTTTATTTTATCTTGATCCGACATGTTGTAATTCTATTTTCCAATATCGTCGCAAATTAACTAAAATTGTCAGTAATATTTAAAGATAGAATGCAAGTACGCGCAAAGAAACATTTAGGGCAACATTTCCTAACCGATAAAAACATTGCTGAAAAGATAGTCGCAGGACTTGCTCCCAGTGATCAGTTAAAAAATGTAATTGAAGTAGGACCAGGGATGGGAATTTTAACAGATTTTTTAATTTTAGATGAAGGGATAAATTTAAAAGTGGTTGACATCGATAAAGAATCGGTTGCATTTTTAGAAAAAAAATACCCGAATCTTGCAGGTAAAATAATTTCTGGAGATTTCTTGAAACTCCCATTAAACACATTGTTTGAGGATGGTCAACAAATTAGTATCATTGGAAATTTTCCTTATAATATTTCTTCGCAAATATTATTTCATGCAATAGATTATGTAGAAGTAGTAAGTGAAATTGTGGGCATGTTTCAGAAAGAAGTGGCAGAACGCATTGCATCGGACCCAGGTTCCAAAGAATATGGAATTTTAAGCGTGCTAATACAAGCCTATTATAAAGTTGATTACATGTTTACGGTTGCACCGGGCGTATTTAATCCACCGCCAAAAGTTAAATCGGGAGTAATAAAGGCAGTGAGGCGAACCGACGATGTGTTTAAGGGAGTAGACGAAAAAGTATTTAAGAGCATTGTAAAAATGGGATTTAATCAACGTAGAAAAACATTGAGAAATGCACTACGCCCGATGTTAAGACCAGAGATAATGAACGAGCCTGTTTTTGATTTAAGAGCAGAACGTTTGAGTGTGGATGATTTTGTAGAATTAACTAAATTAATTTCTAATAAATGAAAATTTTAGCGGTAGACGATGTGCATAAAATCTTCCATGAAAAAATGGAAGCTGCAGGGCATGTTGTAACAGATAAATTAACCTTAACTAAAAAAGAGTTAATTGCCGAAATCCCTTTGTATGATGTGCTCTTGGTACGTTCTAAATTTTATATTGATAAAGAAATTATTGATGTAATGCCTAAAGATTTCATAATTGCTAGAGCAGGAGCTGGAATGGATAATATCGACGAAGAATATGCAAGATCAAAAAACATCAAACTAATAAATGCACCAGAGGGAAATAGAGATGCAGTTGCAGAACATACAATAGGATTATTATTAAATTTAGTTAGAAATATAAACAAATCTGATAGAGAAATAAGAGATAAAATTTGGTTGAGAGAAGAGAATAGGGGTTTCGAATTAAAAGGAAAAACAATTGGAATTATTGGGTATGGAAATACTGGGAAAAGTTTAGCTAAAAAACTCTCGGGTTTTGAGATGAAAGTAATAGCCTACGACAAGTATTTGTCTAATTTTTCAGACGCCTATGTTAAAGAAGTGTCTATAAATACCATAAAAGAAGAGTCGGACATCATAAGTTTACACATTCCGCTTTCGTCAGAAACAAGTCACATGATTAATCGTCACTTTTTTGATACACTATCAAAAAAGCCTATTTTAATTAACACGTCGAGGGGGAAAGTCATCAAAACGTCAGATTTAGTAGAAGCATTAAAAGTTGGCAAAGTATTGGGGGCCTGCTTAGATGTTCTCGAAGACGAAAGGATTAATTCTTTAGAAACAGATGATAATGAGTGGTATAAAGAGTTAGTTAGAGCAAATAATGTGATTTTGAGCAGTCATATAGCCGGATGGACCTATGAATCGTATGAAAAGATTTCGGAGGTCTTAGTTCAAAAATTGCTTACAGGCACATTAAACGCATAAGTTGCTGAAAACGAAAATTATATAGAAAACGTATCACGAATATTTAATGAAAGTGTAACATTTATCTTACTTTTATTTGGAATTAACGTTTTTTAACAATTATCTTTATGATTAATAAAATTTAAAAACCCTTAGATCAATATTTATGATGAGAAAGTTCTACGCATTCTTACTCTTGTTATCTATTGCCTATAGTGGTTCCTTGTTTGCACAGAGTGGTGCAGGGGAATTCCGTGGTAAAGTACAAGACGCAAAGACAAAAGAGGGGATACCGTTTGCAGCGGTTATTGTTGAACAATCAGGTTCGCAAGTGGC
>JAGVEE010000238.1 GCA_020058405.1 Sphingobacteriales bacterium | reverse complement strand
TAGTTTTGAATTACCCGAAAGGGTATGTTTTTCATAGGTAGATGTAGGGTCGAACAGAGTAATCTTTCGGCCCTTTTTTTATTTGTTATATTTACATCAAACATCTTGCCTAAATTCTAGTTTGTACTTCATGAAACGTAAAATAATTGTAGGTATTACCGGAGCCAGTGGTTCTATTTATTCTAAAGTGTTGCTAGATAAGCTTTCTTTATTGCAAAACGACTTAGAAAAAGTGGGTGTGGTAATGTCTGATAATGCTAAGCAGGTTTGGGAATACGAGCTACATAACAGCGATTATACCAAATACAATTTCGATTTTTACGATAAGAACAACTTTATGGCACCATTTGCCTCCGGTTCGGCTAAATATGATACCATGATTATTGCTCCTTGTAGCATGGGCACCCTTGCTCGAATTGCTACTGGGGTATCCAACGATTTAATGACCCGTGCAGCGGACGTAATTTTAAAAGAACGCCGCAAACTGATTATGGTAGTACGCGATACACCTTTCAGTTTAATACACATCAATAACATGAAAACCGTAACGGAAGCAGGCGGTATTATCTGCCCAGCAAATCCTTCTTTTTACTCGCTTCCTAAAACCTTTGAAGAAATGGCAGCCACGGTAGTGGATAGAACCTTGGATTTGGCGGGGTTTGAGACGAGTAGCTATAGATGGTCTGAGTAGCACTAATAGAGATTTTTTATATTTCACGCAAAGAGGCAAAGAAGCAAAGATGCAAAGTTTTTTTTCTTTGCTCCATTGCTTCTTTGCCTCTTTGCGTGAAACGGCGCTATTCCACAATTGTGGATACACAATCTTCTGCACACACTTGTTTAATTGACAAAAAGCAATAAATTTGGATAATCTACCCTCTAATTTTTTGGGTATTGATTATGAACTATTTGTTAATTAAAACGTTCAAATTGAAACCAACCGACCTTAAAGATCCAGAATACTACCACAAGGTGGTAGATTGCCAGCACGCTTGCCCTGCGCATACTCCCGTTCCAGAATACATACGCTTAATTGCGGCTCAAAAATATACCGAAGCCTATATGGTGAATTGGGAATCGAATGTATTCCCGGGTATTCTTGGCCGTACTTGCGACAGACCTTGCGAACCAGCATGCCGTCGTGGACGTGTAGAAGAAGAACCTGTTGCTATTTGCCGATTAAAACGTGTGGCAGCCGATAATAAAGAAGATGTAAAATCGCTTATGCCTCGCGCTCCTTTCCCTTCAAACGGAAAACGTATAGCATTAATTGGTGGTGGCCCTGCTTCGCTAACAGTAGCAAGAGATTTAGCACCCTTGGGTTATGAAATTCATTTATTTGATGATCAAGATCGTGGTGGTGGAATGATGCGCAGTCAAATCCCTTCTTTTCGTTTGCCTGAGCATGTAATAAACGAAGAAGTTGGTTTTATTCTCGACATGGGTATACATACTCATTTTAAAACTCGTGTAAATAGTTTAAAAGAAGTAGTAGAGCAAAATTACGATGCTGTTTTTGTGGGTACAGGTGCACCAAAAGGAAGAGATTTATACGATTTACCTGGCCGACAAGAAGGTGATGCCAACATACACATAGGTATTGAATGGCTTGCCAGCGTTGCCTTTGAGCATACTGATAAAATTGGAAAAAAAGTAATTGTATTGGGTGGTGGTAATACCGCCATGGATTGCTGCCGTACTTCGCGCCGCCTCGGTGGTACCGAAGTAAAAGTAGTAGTGCGTAGCCCCTTTAATGAAATGCGTGCTTCGCCATGGGAAATTGAAGATGCCATGCACGAAGACATTCCAATTATTGATTGCCATGTACCAAAAAGTTTTGTGGTAGAAAATGGTACCCTAAAAGGAATGATGTTCGAAAAAGTAGAAGCTAAGTACAATGATGATGGTACAAGAGAGCTCGTAAATGCTGGAGTAGAAGATGTGTTTATTGAAGCTGATGAAGTATTAATTGCTATCGGCCAATCAACCAGTTTTACTTGGATAGAACGCGATTTAGGATTAGAATTTAACAAACACAGCATGCCTGTAGTTGATGAAGTTACTTTTCAATCAACCTTACCAAACGTATTTTTTGGTGGCGATGCTGCCTTCGGACCGAAGAACGTAATTACCGCAGTTGCACAAGGCCATCAAGCAGCTATATCAATCGACTTGTTTTGCCAAGGTGATTCCTTAAGCAACAGACCTTCGCCTTATGTAAATTTGGTGAGTCAGAAAATGGGAATACACGAATGGAGTTATGATAGTTTTGTTGAAACAGATAACCGTTACATAGTGCCATTGGTTGATAAAGAATTGGCATTAAGTAATCGTAAGGTTGAAGTAGAATTAGGCTTTGATCATTTACACGGTTTTAAAGAAGCACAACGTTGTTTGAATTGCGATGTGCAAACTGTGTTCAGCGAAAATAAATGTATAGAGTGCGATGCTTGTGTGGATATTTGCCCTACAGCATGCATCACTTTTATACCAAATGAAGAAGATGAAAATGTATTAAGAAGTAAATTAAATATACCCGCAAATAATCACGATCAAGCAATTTTAGTATCGGATATTTTAGCAGGCACAAAACGTGTGATGGTGAAAGATGAAGACGTTTGTTTGCACTGCGGCTTATGCGCAGAACGTTGCCCAACATCGGCTTGGGATATGCAAAAATTCTTTTATAGTGTTACAAAAGCAGGGAATCAATGTCAGATCGCAGTAAAATAAATGATTTTGTAGTTCGCTTTGCGAACGTTAATGGAACAGGTTCGGCTTCGTCAAATTTATTGTTTGCCAAAGCAATTTTTAGAATGGGAATTTTTGTTACTCCAAAAAATATTTTTCCATCCAACATACAAGGCTTACCTACATGGTATGATGTGCGTGTAAGTGAAAAAGGATACCTCGGCCGCAGAGAAGGCGTAGATTTAATGGTTTGTGTAAACCCACAAAGCATGCGCAAAGATGTTGACAGTGTGAAGCCCGGTGGTTACTTTTTATACGACAGTACAAAAGGATTAAATCCCGAATTTATTCGCGAAGATGTGAATTACATTGGTGTTCCATTAATGGAAATGTGCATTCGCGAATTTCAAGATCCTCGCCAACGTCAGTTGTTTAAAAATATAATTTATGTAGGAGCACTTTCCGCTTTATTAAATATTGAAATGCAAGTGTTGGAAGAGTTATTAGCAGAACAATTTCAAGGGAAAGAAAAACTAATTGCACCTAATATTAAGGCACTAGAATTAGGCATCAATTTTATAAAAGAAAATTACGAATACCCATTAAACATTCGTTTAGAGCGTAGAGATTTAGTAGGCGACTCTATCATGTTAGATGGTAATTCTGCATGTGGCTTAGGTGCTGTATATGCAGGTGCTACAGTGGCTAGTTGGTATCCAATTACTCCATCAACATCGGTAGTTGAAGCGTTTATAGATTATTGTAAAAAATACAGAGTAGACCCAGTTACAGGTAAAAATTTATATGCCATTGTGCAAGCCGAAGATGAATTAGCAGCAGTAGGCATGGCCATTGGTGCAAACTGGAATGGCTCGCGTGCATTTACTGCTACTAGCGGACC
>JAGVEE010000400.1 GCA_020058405.1 Sphingobacteriales bacterium | reverse complement strand
AATCCTGCTAAATTTTTAAGTGGAAGAAAAGATTTACCAAATGCCAATCAAAAAATTAATTTAGTTCATCAACAAGATGTATTGAATATTATTGAATTGTGTATTGAGAAAAATTTAGAAGGAGTTTATAATGTTTGCTCATCTGCACACCCTACTCGAAAAGAGTTTTATAGCAAAGTTTGTGAGAAATTTAATTTAGCAATTCCAGAGTTTAGTAATTTGGAAAATGAACAAGCAAGATGGGTGGCAAATTCGAAGCTTGTAGAAAAAACTAGTTATGAATATGTGTATGATGATTTGTTGAAGTATTATTTGAGCTCGGAAGCTAAAGCCTGACGAATAAATTCAAACAATTCATTTGTTACAGATTCTAAATTATTCAACTTCTCTTCAAAAATAATATGATCAACCTCTGTTTTAGAAAAATGTTCTAAATCTTTCATTAAATCAGAAACATCATGAAAACCTAAGGTTGCGGTACTCGATTTTAATTTATGAGCAACTTTACCTGCAGCCACAAATTCCTGTTGGGAAGCTAATCTCCTCATCTCTATCATGTCTGCAGAACCTAATTCAAGGGTCATTTCGAGTAAGGTTTTCGCCATGCCTCTATCATTATCTACAATACTAAGTACCTTATTTAAATCAAAAATAGCCATTGGTTTAGGTTAGTTCCTAAAGGTAAGAATATGTTTCGAAAATTCGAATTAAAAAGTAGCAGGTAAGATTAGTTCTTTACCATCGCGATTTACTTTTAACTGAACGGTTTGCCCTTTAGTAAATTTACTTAATCCTTTCATATAATCTTGTATATTTTCTATGGCTAAATCGTCCATCATTATAATTACATCACCTTGTTTTAGTCCGGCTTTTTGAGCCGCTTTTCCTTCACTAACCCCATCTAAACGTAAGCCTTTGCCATCAAAAGCATAATCAGGAATTACACCTAAAGTAACCTTAAAACTGGTAGAGCTAGAAGATGCATTATTAGTTTTAGTTGGAGTAAAACCAAGTTTCTCTACTTTATCAGCATCGTTTACTATGTTTACAATAAAGTTTAATACATAAGCTTCGCCAAGGTTGATGATTTTATGAGCATCGTCGCTTGGTTTATGGTAATCGGTATGTGTACCTGTGTAAAAATGCAAGGCAGGTATGTTTTTAAGGTAAAATGATGCATGATCTGATGGTCCCATGCCAGCACTATCTGCTTTGTACTTAATTATATTATTTTGATGATTTGATAATACCGAGCTCCAAGTTGGGCTTGTGCCAACACCCGAAATGATTATTTTTTTGGTAGAATCATTCAACCTACCAATCATATCCATATTTATCATAAACGAAACATCGTTTAATACTATACTAGGATTATTTGTAAAATATTTAGAACCTAACAATCCTTCTTCTTCTGCGGAAAAACAAATGAATAAAAAGTTGTGATTTTCTTTTACATTATTTGTTGCAAAATAACGAGCCAATTCCATAACACCAGCTGTTCCAGAAGCATTATCATCTGCACCGTTATGTATTTTATTTTCTGGGTTAGCATCTAATGAATTACCTCCTAAGCCTAAGCCTAAATGATCATAATGTGCTCCAATAACGATGGTGTATTTTGCGCCATTATCTAAATAACCTACCACATTATGTGCATATCCTTTAGATACCATTTCATCATCTGTAGCATGCGGGTTTTTACTCACTTTAAAAGGAAATGCTTGTAAGTAAGAATTTTCATCTCCCTTAGGTTTTAAGCCAGATTTTTTAAAGCTTTTGATTATATAATCCGCTGCTTTTAATTCTTGTTTCGTACCAGGGAATCTTCCTTTTAACTTATCCGAACTTAAGTAATTAATATCCTTTTCAATACGTTTAAAATCCGTTTGCGCAAACGCCACGTTCGTAAGTAAGATGAGTATAAGGATGTATAGATTTTTCATTGTTATTAGGTTATTAGGTTATTGTGTTATTAAGTTATTCTCTCATAATGCAATTATTTGCTTTACTCGTTACCCGCTACTGAATTCTCTGTACTATTCAACCCAATCCGCTATAAACAAATTAGTATCTCTAGTTCCACCATTGTTTCTGTTTGAAGAGAATACTAGTTTTTTACCATCAGGCGAGAACATTGGGAATGCATTAAAGATACTTGCATTTGTTACTCTTTCCAAACCTGTACCATCAATATTTATTAAATACAGTTGAAAATCGTATCCACGTTCTGAGTGATGATTTGATGAAAATATAATTTTTTTACCATTAGGCGTAAAGAAAGGAGCCCAATTAGCTTTCCCTAATTTTGTAATTTGTGTTAGTTCGCTGCCATCAATATTACATGTATAAATTTCCATGTTAGTAGGAGCCACTAATCCCTCTTTCAATAATTCTTTATACTCTTTTACGTCTGCTTCTGCAGTTGGGCGAGATGCACGGAATACAATTTTCTTACCATCTGGAGAGAAAAACGCACCACCATCATATCCTAAACCATTAGTAATTTGTTTAACATTTGTACCATCTATATTCATGGTAAATAATTCTAAATCTCCTGTACGAGTAGATGTAAATACTAAAGTTTTGCCATCTGGAGAAACCGTTGCTTCTGCATCATAACCTGGCTCATTGGTAAGTTTTTTTGTAATTGTTCCTTTTAAATCAGCTATGTAAATATCATATTCAGGAGATATTTGCCATAAATATTTTCTATCTGCACGAGGAGCCGGGGGCGGAGGGCATTCGTTCATTTCTGCATGTGTAGATGCATATAAAATATGTTTGTTATCTGCTAAATAATACGAACAGGTTGTACGACCTTTTCCCGTAGAGATCATTGGTGGGGTATAAGTAGAGTCTTTTGAAGCTTT
>JAGVEE010000028.1 GCA_020058405.1 Sphingobacteriales bacterium | reverse complement strand
GGTAACAATAGCAAGTAGGGCGAGGATGGATAGGGATATGTAGAGAACTTTCATTTGAATTACGAGGTATGAATTACGAATTATGAATTACGAATTGGGGGTTAGTTTAGTGCTTTAATTTTATCTAACAAAAGCTATGCCTAATAGTTTATAATGTGACATAATTGTTATACAGCGACGAGTCTGACAATTCGTAATTCGTAATTCGTAATTCGTAATTCATAATTAGTAATTCAACAAAGTTGCTAGCTTTTCCGCTAGCTGTGCTTTTGCCAAGAAATTATCTTCTAAAGCTTTGCTCATTGGGATGGCAGTGTCTAAGCTTGCGCAGCGTATTACTGGTGCATCTAAGTATTGGAAACAATGCTCGGCAATGTGTGCAGAAAGTTCGGCACCGAAACCATTGGTCAACGTATCTTCGTGTAAAATAAGTGCTCTACCTGTTTTGCTTACACTTTTTTCTACCGCTTCTTTATCCCATGGTTGTAGCGATCGTAAATCAATAATATCTAATGATAATTCAGGGTGTTCATTTGCATATTCCAATGCCCAATGTACTCCAAGTCCGTAAGTAATAATACTTGCTTGCGTACCTACTCTTAACAAGTTTGCTTTACCAATTTCGGTAGTATAATAATCGTCGAAAATTTCTTCCGAAATCCCTCTGTATAAAAATTTATGTTCGAAATAAATTACAGGGTTCGGATCTTCAATGGCTGCCGCTAATAATCCTTTCGCATCTGATGGGAATGCTGGATACACTACTTTTAATCCTGGTGTTTTAGTAAACCAAGCTTCGTTGCTTTGCGAGTGGAAAGGACCCGCACCTGTGCCCGCACCTGTAGGCATGCGAATAATTACATCGGCTTGTTGGCCCCAACGGTAATGTGTTTTAGCAAGGTTGTTTATAATTTGATTGAAGCCTTCGGTAACAAAATCTGCAAACTGCATTTCCATCATAGCTTTGTAACCATTAATAGATAGGCCTAATGCAGCACCTACAATTGCAGACTCGCAAAGTGGTGTATTGCGCACTCTTGCTTTGCCAAACTCTTCTACAAAACCTTGCGTAATTTTAAATGCTCCTCCATACTCTGCAATATCTTGACCCATGAGTACAAAATTTTCATGGCGTTGCATGCCTTGTCTGAGCGCATCGCTTATAGCATCTAAATATCTTTTTTCTGTTTTATTTTGTGTTGATGGTGCTATTTCATTGTATGTATAAGGAGCATACATATCGTCCATTTCTATTTTTGTGTTTGGAACAATATCCGCTTCTCCAAAAGCAGTTTCAATGGCAGCATCGATTTCTTTTTTTAATTTATATCGATAAGATGTTCCATACTCTTCATCAATGATCCCCTCTTTCAATAAATAATTTTCGAAATTTTCTACTGGATCTTTTTGGCCCCAAAGTTCAAATAATTCTTTAGGTACATATTTCGTTCCCGATGCTTCTTCGTGTCCGCGCATACGGAAGGTCATGCATTCAATTAAAATTGGTCGCGGATTTTTTCTGATGTCTTCGGTGTATTTCAACATAGTATCATACACTTCCAAAATATTGTTTCCATCTATTTGTACAGCTTCCATTCCATAACCAATTCCACGATCTGCTAAACGTTCGCATTTATATTGTTCGGAAACTGGAGTCGATAAACCGTAACCGTTATTTTCGATGATAAAAATGACTGGCAAATTCCATACAGCAGCCAAGTTCAAAGCTTCGTGGAAATCGCCTTGACTGGTAGCACCATCACCTGTAAATACTAAGGTTGCTTTTTCTTTTTTACTCAAGGTATCGGCTAGGGCAATACCATCCGCTAAGGACAACTGCGGACCTAAATGCGAAATCATGCCCACGATGTTGTACTCTTGCGTACCAAAATGGAAAGAACGATCGCGACCTTTTGTAAAACCAGTGGCTTTACCTTGGAACTGTGACAATAACCTATCCAAGGGCACCTCGCGAGAAGTAAATACGCCTAAGTTGCGGTGCATAGGCAAAATATATTCATCTGTTTGCATGGCCAAAGCCGTACCCACCGAAATAGCTTCTTGGCCAATCCCCGAAAACCATTTACCAATTTTTCCTTGACGAAGTAAAATCAACATCTTCTCCTCAATCATGCGAGGTTTTACCAAATGGTGGTAAAGGGTAAGAAGGGTTTCTTTGGAGTGGTTATGGGAGTTGGTGAATTCCATGGTTATTGAGTTATTTGTTAGTGTGTTATTAGGTTAATAGGTTATTGCGCGACAAAGGTCGTAAAAATACTGGAAATTGGAATTGGTATTAAGTATTAGGTATTAAGTATTAAGAAACCTCGTCAGACTCTTAATACTTAATTCTTAATACTTAATACTCTCTATCCTATTCTAACGACCAAAGACTAACGACTAGATACTAAAGATAGCCTCTCCACTGCCGCTTCCAAGGTATCCTCTTTCTTAGCAAAACAAAAGCGTATTAAACTTTCGTCTTTTCCGCTTTTATAAAAGGCAGATACGGGTATGGCTGCAACACCAAAATCTTTCACTAAATCTATCGCAAATTCTTTGTCGGATTTTGTAGAGATGTTGGCAAAAGAATAACATTCGAAATAAGAACCCGAGGAAGGAATTCTTTGGAAGGGAGTGGCTTTCATAAGCTCCACAAAATAATCGCGTTTTTGTTGTACAAATTTACCGAGTTGCAAATAGGCTTGTTCGTTTTGTATATATGTTGATAGGGCTACTTGTTTGGGTGTATCGCAACTAAATGCGTTGAATTGATGGATGCTTCGGAACTCTTTGCTTAAAGCTGCTGGTGCAATTACATACCCTAGTTTCCAACCGGTGCAATGGTAGGTTTTTCCGAAAGAATAACACACAAAACTTTTTTCAAATAATTCCGGATATTTTAACACACTCTCGTGTTTTTTATCGTCGAAAATTAAATGCTCATAAACTTCATCACTAATAATAAAAATATTTTTACCTCGCACACATTCCTGTAAATTGAGCATATCCGATTTGGTCCATACATAACCTGTTGGGTTGTGCGGAGTATTTATAATGATGGCTTTTGTTCGATCGTTAATTTTTGAACGCAATTCATCAAACGGAATTTCAAATGTTGGCGCTTGTAATTCTATGATTACCGATTTTGCTCCGTTTAATTGTATTGCCGGATGGTAACAATCATAAGCAGGTTCAAAAACAATTACTTCATCATTTGCTTGCAAGATGGTAGTAAGTGCGGTATAGATAGCATAAGTAGCTCCTGGGCAAACCGTGATTTCTGTATCTGGATTTATTTTTTGCGCATATAATTTCTCTACTTTTGTTGCAATGTTTTCTCGTAAAATTGGATATCCATTGGAATGAGTGTATTGATTGAAACCCTCTTTCATCGCTTTATTTACCAGCTCCACTAATTCTTCACTCATCGGAAAATCCGGGAATCCTTGTCCGAGGTTAATGGCCTTGTATTGATTCGCCAATACACTCATGGTTGTAAAAATGGTGTCGCCTAGGTTTGGGAGTTTGGGTGTTATATGCATTTTATAAAGATAGGAAATGTGTACAAATTATCACCGCCCCTCAACTTCGCTTCGCTACGTTCGGGGACCGATCAATAGGGGAGTCAAAAGAAGGTACAGTATCAGGTTAGGATGGGAGTAGTGAGAATCAAAATTCTAATAAAAATAATTGTAAAAAGAGAAGAGGGTTTTGCCGAAGGCGAAACCCTCTTCTCTTTTTTTTCTGATGCAACAAGGAGGGGTCCCCGAACGCAGCGTAGCGGAGTTGAGGGGCGGTGCTAACCTGATTCTCTCCTCTTTTTCTTCTGAATTTATGACAAGGGTCCCCGAATCCCGTACGTACGGGACAGCGGAGTTGAGGGGCGGTGCTAACCTGATTCTCTTCCATTTGCACATTTGCACATTTGCACATTTTCAAATTTGCACATTTATTATAGCAATGTTGTTACACAATTATTTTGAAATTACCCAAAAAACCTCCTATCATTGTAATATCAAAATGATATCAATATAAATAATATATAAAAATGAAATCAGAAAAAACTACAAGCGCAATTTCAGGATACAGTATCCTATTGCTATTTTTTGCAATGCTTGGTGTAGCAGTGTATTGCATCTCATTACACTTAATTCCAGTAGCCGTAATTTTAGTGGTAATTGCTATTTTTATTCTACCTGGCTTTTCGGTCATCAACCCGAATGAAGGAATTGTGATTACCCTTTTTGGAGTGTATAAGGGAACATTAAAAGACAACGGTTTTTTGTGGATGAATCCTTTCTTCACAAAGAAAAAAGTTTCTTTACGTGCTATGAATTTAAACGGTACACCAATTAAAGTAAACGACAAAGTGGGTAACCCAATTGAAATTGCAGCAGTAATTGTATGGCAAGTGAGCGATACGGCAAAAGCAGTATTTGAAGTAGATAACTACCATCAGTTTGTGGCAGTACAATCGGAAGCGGCAGTTAGAAGTTTAGCCGGTGCATATCCTTATGATCATTTCGAAGATGAAGAATCGAGCATTACTTTACGTGCTGGTGCACACATTGTAAATGAGAAATTAGAAGAAGAGTTAAATGAGCGTTTGAGCAGAGCAGGCATTGAAATTTTAGAAGCACGTATTTCTCACTTAGCTTATTCATCTGAAATTGCAGGTGCCATGTTGCAAAGACAACAAGCGCAAGCAGTGGTGGCTGCTCGTAAACAAATTGTAGAAGGTGCAGTGGGCATGGTAGAAATGGCATTGGCTAAATTAGCAGAACGAAATATTGTTGATTTAGACGATGAGCGTAAAGCTGCAATGGTTAGTAATTTGTTAGTGGTATTATGTGCAGAGAAATCTGTTGCACCTATTGTAAATACAGGAAGTATATATTAATTCATAATCATGTCTGAAAAAAAAGCATTTGCATTGAGGCTTAACTCAGAAATGATGAAAGAGCTGGAACGTTGGGCCGCCGATGAGTTTAGAAGTGTGAACGGACAGATAGAATATATTTTAAACGAAGCAATAAAAGCACGTAAGAAAAAAAGCAAAAATGCCAAGTAGTCTACTTGGCATTTTTTTCTTTCCATTGCTCGCTAAACGATTTCTGTTCGAAGCTAGGGAGCTCTCTACGTTTACCCCATGAGCCTTTGAAAAACATATTCATAAATTTGTTTTTCCATTTTCCGCCAATCATATCGGTGAGTTTTCTGCTCATCATTCCTTTCTTCCACATCATCCATCCAAAGGCTTCAGCTTTAGTGCCGAAATGTTGATCTACAGAATCTCTTCTGTTGTATAATAAAATTTTGTGGATATCAATTTTAACGGGGCACACTTCAGAGCAATTGCCGCATAGGCTAGATGCATAGCTCAAGTGTTTAAACTCCTCCATGCCTTTTAAATGAGGCGTGATGATGCTTCCTATTGGTCCAGAGTATGTAGTGTCGTAAGTATGTCCTCCAATATTTTTATAAACAGGGCAAGCGTTTAAACAAGCACCGCAACGTATGCAGTACAAGGCTTGACGCTGATCTTTTTGTGCAAGTAAATTGGTTCTTCCATTATCGAGTAAAATTACATACATCTCTTCTGGCCCGTCACTTTCTGCATTTTGTTTTGGTCCGCTCAGTAATGTATTGTAAACGGTTAAATTTTGCCCCGTTCCTCTTGTTGATAATAATGGCCAAAATAAATCTAAATCGTTTATAGATGGAATAATTTTTTCTATGCCTACAATGGCAATGTGTATTTTAGGGAAGCAAGTAGTTAAACGAGCATTACCTTCGTTTTCTGTAATAGCAATGCTACCTGTATCGGCTACTAAATAATTTCCGCCAGAAATTCCTACATCAGCTCTCAAATATTTCTCTCGAAGTAATTCACGTGCTTTTAAGGTAAGCTCTGTAGGTGTAGCATCTATTGGAGTTCCAAACTTTTCGTTAAACAATTTTGCAATGTCTTCTTTAGAAAGATGCATGGCAGGAGTAACAATGTGATATGGTTTCTGCCCGAGTAATTGTACAATGTATTCGCCTAAATCGGTTTCAATAGATTCGATGTGGTTTTTTTCTAAAAACTCATTCAACTCTATTTCTTCGCAAGCCATGGATTTAGATTTTACCACCATTTTGGCATTGGCTTGTTTCATTATTTTCAGAATTTCTTTTTGAGCTTCTTTCGCATTGTTCGCCCAAATTACTTTTCCACCTTTACGCATAAAATTACTTTCGAACTCCAACAAATACTTGTCGAGGTTCTCCATTACTTTCCATTTTAGAGTATGAGCTTTTTTACGTGCGTATTCTAAATTATCAAATTGCAGCAAACCCTTATCAACAGAAGCATTGTACTTACCAATGTTGAAATTAATTTTTCTTCGATGTTCTTCATCAAAGGCTTTTAAGGTACTCTTATCTAAAAACTTTTCTGCAACAGAACTCATTCTAATTATTTAGTATCGGTAAAATCATTTTGTTTATCTACCACAATTCTTTTATCTCTATTAGCCAATTCCCAAGCAGTATAAAAAACTAATTGAGCGCGTTTTGCTAACATCGGAAACGTAATTTTTTGAACTTCATCTCCTTCTTTATGGTAATCAACATGTACACCGTTAAAGTAAAAGGCAATGGGAATATTATTTTTCGCGAAGTTGTAGTGGTCGCTGCGGTAGTAGAATCTATTAGGATCTTTAGGGTCGTTGAATTTATAATCAACTTTTATGCCTACATGTTCTGCCGCTTTTTCGTTAATACTATGTAACTCCGAACTCAATTTGTCGGCACCTATTACATACACAAAATTGGTATCTTCTTTATGAGCTTCATCAAATCTACCAATCATATCGATGTTTAAATCTACAATAGTTTTTGATAAAGGGATGGTTGGGAAGTTTACATAATATTCAGATCCAAGTAACCCTTTTTCTTCACCAGATACTGCCATAAATACTATGTTTCTGCGAGGACCTTTACCCACTTTTTTTGCTTCCATAAAAGCTTGTGCAATTTCTAAAAGTGCTACAGTGCCCGATCCATCATCGTCTGCACCGTTATAAACTTTACCATCTATTACACCAATATGATCATAGTGAGCTGTAATAAAAAGATATTCATCTGTTATATCTGTTCCAGGTATCATCGCTAATACATTGTCAGATTTTACATCTTCTTCAATAAACTGAACATCTAATTTAATAGTGCTTTTTAAAAGCAAAGCTTTACTTGCCGTTTTCTTTTTGCTTAAACTTTCTAATACTTTGTTGTATATTTTTTTATTTGCTTTTAATAATTCTTCGGCCACTATTTGTCCGGCATTTATTACAGGTATGTTTGTGGCGTTTTTGTTTTTAAAAGCTAATGTTAAGCTGCTGCTTTCTAATTGATGTTTATAGTATGATTTATATTTTTCGTAATTATTGTCGATGTAAATTATTAAGCTAGGATTTAATTTTCTAATGGCTTCAATTTTAAATTTTCGATCAGACCATTTACTTTTAGAGCCGTCTACGTTAATAATGTAATTATCTTCAATTTTTGGTTCCCCATCTATCACCACCACCACTTTATTGGCAACATCAATTCCTTTGAATGAATTGTAAGTCCCTTCGTTTATACCATAACCAACAAAAATAATTTCGTTACTTAAAATGTTGTATTCAGTTCTATCTTTCGCTACGAAAAACTCTTCGCCAATTTCCATTTCGCGTTGGTTAATGCTCAATTTTCTATTGGCTAATACTTTTTGTTTTAGTTTGAAATTCTGTTTATATCCATCGGCAGTAGGAGGAATTAATCCTGCTTTTTGAAATTCTGTTTGCAAATATTCGGATGCTTTACGTTGGCCTTCTTTTCCTGTTTCGCGCCCTTCGTATTCATCGGATGCTAAAATGCTTAAGTGTTGATGTAAATCTTTCACATCAATAAAAGAACTAAAAGGTGTTGCGGTACTAAAATTTTGCGAACTAGCGTATTGTGCAAAACACAAAAGGACTAGTAGAAAGGGAATAATTTTTCTCATGATTAGCAATTTATTTTATTTACTCTATTTGCATGTCGGCCACCTTCAAATTCGGTAGCAATAAAAACATTTGTAATTTCTTTCGCTTGCTCTTCGGTAGTAAAGCGTGCTGGTATACAAACAACGTTTGCGTTATTATGTTGGCGAGCAAGTGATGCTAATGGCACATCCCAGCAAATTGCCGCACGTATGTCTTTGTGTTTATTGGCAGTAATGGCAACACCGTTTGCGCTTCCACAAATTAAGATCCCAAGTTCGTATTCTTCGTGTTGTATCGCATTTGCTAATGGGTGTACAAAGTCTGGATAATCTACAGAGTCGGCATTAAAAGGTCCGAAATCTTTAACCGTATGGCCAGCTGCTTCGAGCATTGGCTTTAGCATTTCTTTGTATTCAAATCCAGCATGGTCGCCAGCGATTGCAATTTTCATGGTGCAAGGGG
>JAGVEE010000101.1 GCA_020058405.1 Sphingobacteriales bacterium | reverse complement strand
GGTAGGGATGTTGCTTTTTACTAGGAAGGTAGGAATCATTTCAACCGCACCACCAATTAAGATTACTACTAAACTTAGAATCATTAATTGAGTAGGGCGACGCTCGATCCAACGGTGCCAGTGTTCACCTTTATGTATTGCATAATCTTTTGTTAATGCTGGAGCTTCTGCTTCTTCGTTAGCGATTAATTTTCCAGCAGCAGCAGTTTTTAACAAGTTAAATGTCATTACAATTACACCAATTAAATACAGAGCTCCACCAATACTACGCATAGCATACATCGGCATAATTTGAGTAACTGTTTCTAAGAAGTTTGGATATTTTAAGAATCCATCTGCAGTAAATTCTTTCCACATTAAACTTTGTGTAATACCTGCCCAATACAATGGAATTGCATAGAATAAAATACCTAATGTTCCAATCCAGAAGTGGAAGTTTGCTAATTTTTTAGAATACAATTCTTTTCCGAACAAGCGAGGGAACAACCAGTATAACATACCAAATGTTAAAAATCCGTTCCAGCCTAATGCACCCACGTGTACGTGTGCTACAATCCAATCGGTAAAGTGAGCAATAGCGTTTACATTTTTTAATGATAACATTGGGCCTTCGAAAGTTGACATACCGTAAGCGGTAATGGCTACTACGAAGAATTTCAATATTACGTCTTCACGTACTTTATCCCATACACCGCGTAAGGTTAACAAGCCATTGATCATACCACCCCATGATGGAGCAATTAACATTACCGAGAATACGACTCCTAAAGATTGAGCCCAATCTGGTAATGATGTATATAATAAATGATGCGGACCAGCCCAGATGTATAAGAAAATTAATGCCCAGAAATGGATGATCGATAATTTGTAAGAATATACAGGGCGATTCGCTGCTTTCGGAACGAAGTAATACATTAAACCTAAGTAAGGAGTGGTTAAGAAAAATGCAACCGCATTATGCCCATACCACCATTGTACTAAGGCATCTTGTACACCTGCATACCATGAATAACTTTTAAATAAACTGATTGGCAATTCGAAAGAGTTTACCAAATGGAGCACAGCAACCGTAACAAATGTGGCAATGTAAAACCAAACGGCTACGTATAAATGGCGCTCTCTTCTTTTAAGAATAGTACCAAACATGTTCCAACCAAATACTACCCAAATTAAAGTAATAGCAATATCAATTGGCCATTCTAATTCTGCGTATTCTTTACCCGTGGTTAAACCTAATGGTAAGGAAACTGCGGCAGCTAAAATAATTATTTGCCATCCCCAGAAATTGATGTTACTTAACACATCACTAAACATTCGCGTTTTACACAAGCGTTGCAGTGAATAGTATACACCGGCAAAAATACCATTCCCCACAAATGCGAAAATTACAGCATTGGTGTGCAGTGGTCTAATTCTGCCATAAGTGGTATAGGGTATACCAAAGTTGAGCTGAGGAAAAACTAATTGAAGTGCGATAAGCAATCCAACGGTCATCCCTATCAGTCCAAAAACGATTGCCGCATATGAGAAATTGCGTACAATCTTGTTGTCATAATAGAACTTTTCTGTTTGCATAAATTCTTATGTATTGGTTATAGGTTTAAAGTTTATTTATTTCTTGATTTTGTTTTTCTTGTTCTTTATCATCAAACAACATGCGTACGGATGGAGTATAATCATCGTCATACTGACCATTGCGTACCGACCATATAAAGGAAGCAAGGAAACCGAGGGCTACTAGTAAACTGATACTGATTAGAATAATTAATACGCTCATATGCTTCGTTTGATGGTGTAAAACTAATTCAACGATAATGCAAAACAGCTGATAATTATCAGGGTAAAATATGATTTATATCATATTTCTATAAAGAAGTGTTTTTGTACCTTTGTTGAGGTATTTATGAAAGATATTGAAAATATAGATGATATCAAAGTTTTGGTCGACGCTTTTTATGCAAAAGTGAACGAAGACGACTTGTTGTCGCCCATATTTAACCACATAGCGAAGGTAAATTGGGAGGCACATTTGCCACGTATGTACCAATTCTGGGCTAGTTTATTGATAGATACGAATGAATACAGGGGTCAGCCATTTGATAAACATGCCGAACACAGCGACCATATACATGCCATACATTTTGACAGATGGATATTGTTGTTTAACCAAACTATTGACGAATTATTTGAAGGGGAAAAGGCTAAACTCGCAAAAACAAGGGCACAGAGCATTGGAGCTATTTTTCAGTATAAATTGGATTTTATACGGAATAACCCGGTGATAGAGACTTAGGGTTTATTCGATGAGGAGTTTTTGGGTATTCCTAAATTCTTCAGTTTGTATTTCTAATACATACATCCCTTTGGCGAAATAGCGCAAATCTAATTCTTCTGCAAAATCAAATTTCTCTTTAGATAAAATTAACTGCCCTAAGCTGTTGTATACTTTTATACTTGTTGATGATGCTAAGGGTATGTTTGTGATAAATTTTACTATGCCATTACTAGGATTCGGGTAAGCTTGAAAATAATAAGGCATTGTGTACTCTTCTTCAACAGTTGTAAAGCTACAATTTGTGGGATCTACGCAACCGTTGCTGTCGGTGTAGAGGAAAAGTATATCTTGGTTGCCTCCGTTGTTGTATGGGAATGTAGAATCTATAACAAAAATATTTCCAACTGCCATTATTGTACCATCGTTTGCTAGTTCAATATCAGAAATATCGGAATCTCGAAACTCGGTATGAGATAAGTTTGCAGGTAGTTCATATTGTCTTGTCCATTTTAGATTTCCTCTGCTATTTAAGCATATTAACCCAGCTTTATAATCAAATCCATTTATCCCTTTTGCTAAAGCTCCAGCTAATAATAAATCTCCATTAGGTTTTTCTATTGCATCTAATATATAATGATACATATAGCCGTGTATTAATTTTTTAGAAATTAAATCGCCATTAGGACTAACTTTTATTAAAAAAATATAATCATCTACATTTGGATTAAGCCGATTAT
>JAGVEE010000336.1 GCA_020058405.1 Sphingobacteriales bacterium | reverse complement strand
TCTTAAAGTAAATTTAGTAACCTATGGGCTAAACGAACGTTTAGATGCGAACACAGAAACTGTTTTATACCGTGTTATACAAGAGTCGGTAAACAACGTTATTAAACATTCGCAAGCTAACCAACTCGATATACAAATTAGCATAGAAGACAAAGAAATTACTGTAACTATTGAAGATAATGGCAAAGGTTTCGACCTTAGTAATAAAGATAATTTTGACGGCATTGGACTAAAAAATATTATTACACGCATAGAATTTTTAAAGGGTACTGTAGAATGGGATTCTAGCCCTGGCAATGGCACCTTGGTAGCCATACACATACCTCTTAGTAAATAAATGCTCTTAAAATAAGCTGTTTTTTATAACCTTATTTTTTGTAATTTCGCAGCAAACAAAAAGAGTCATGGCTGAAATAGAAATTAATAAATCTTGGGATAAACTTAAAATCAAAGTTAAACGTAAATACAGAGATTTAAGCGAAGAGGATTTGGCTTATACTGCAGGGCAAGAAGAAGACTTAATCAAAAGATTAATGAAAGCAATACAAAAGGATAGAACCTATGTGGTTTTTATGTTAAAGAAAATGTTGCTTAACATGGATAACAACCGTTTGTAATTACTTAAAATAGTTTACGAGTTTCGGAAACGTAAGTTAAAAAATCTAAAGGGTGGTTATTGTCCTTGTCTTTATCACGCTTATGCCCTAATCGTACTACAATCATGTTATTTTTGGGGTCAACAATTATGTATTGCCCTAAAATACCTCTGCAATAATATATATCATTATACACCCACCATTGGTAACCGTACTGGTTGGTAGCTACCCCATTTTCTGGTAAACCGTGTGCGGTGGTACTGTTTTTTACCCATTCTGATGAGAGCACTTGGGTACTGTCCCACATTCCGTTTTGCATATATAATTTACCAATTCTTGCAAAATCACGGGCATTAGAATAAAAACAGCAATACGCTTTTTCATCGCCACCCTCTTTATCTAAGCTCCAATGGGCAGGATTTTCTGCTCCAATTTTCGACCATAATTTTTCTGATGCATAAGCCGACATTGATTTTCCGGTGGCTGCAGTTAGTACAAATTCTAACAATTGTGTATCGCCACTTCGGTAATAAAATTCGGTGCCCGGAGTTTTTTCTACTTTTAAAGAGTAAATTAATTTTCGCAAATCTTTTCCATAATAGGCATCGGTTGTTTGGTTAAATGGAGTAGAGTAAGATTCTTTGAAATTCAAGCCCGAGGCCATTTTCAGCACATCTATAATTTTTACTTTCTGTAAATCGCCCACATTATATTCCGGAACATATTTCCCAACAGGATCGTTTACACTTTCTATTTTCCCTTCGTCAATTGCAATTCCAATTAGTGTTGATACAATACTTTTTGCAACCGAAAAAGAATTAGAATAAGAGTTTTCATTCCAACCATCCCAATACTCTTCGTATTGTATCGAATCGTTTTTAATAACTAAAAAAGCTACCGTTTCATAACGCTCTAGCACATTACGTAAACTATCACTTAGTTTTATTTTATTTTTTGTTGATGAAATTTTCCATGGCTCTTTTTTACCAGTGTTTTCAATAGTGGTGTAAGGGAAAAGTTCTAAATCATCTATTCCAGGTTGTTGGTAAACGAGTGCTTTATATATATAAGTAGTATCGCTTGCCCAAATGGCAACGTTTGCAATTACAATTACCAATAAAAAGATGTAGAGTATACGTTTAAACAAGTTCATTTTCTTTAGAAATAAAGTTCATATCAAACAAGATAGCAATTTCATTTTTCAAAACAGATTTTACTTCTTCAAAATCTAATTTTCTACCGAGCTCACGTTCCATAGAAGTTACGTCTTTATCGTCGATTCCGCAGGGTATAATATTATTGAAATAGTTTAAATCGGTATTTACATTAAAGGCAAAACCGTGCATAGTTACCCAGCGGCTGCAGCGCACACCCAATGCACAAATTTTACGAGCCTTGCTCATATCATCTATATCCAACCAAACGCCTGTTAAACCAGCAATTCTGCCCGATTCAATTCCGTATTTTTTTAATGTATTGATGATGGCATCTTCCAGCAATCGTAAATATTTATGGATGTCTGTAAAAAAATAATCGAGGTCTAGAATTGGGTACCCAACTATTTGCCCTGGCCCGTGGTAGGTAATGTCGCCACCTCTATTAATTTTATAATAAGTAGCGGCAGCATTTTTCAATCCCTCTTCATCGAGTAATAAATTTTCTTGCTTGCCACTTTTGCCAAGCGTATACACATGCGGATGCTCACAGAAAACTAGAAAATTCTCCGTAGGAATAGTGGTATTATTGGTTCTGTTATCCGATTTTATTTTTAAGGTTGCCGCAAAATACGACTCTTGTTTGTCCCAAGCTTCCTTATAATCAATCATTCCCCAGTCTTGAAATTGAACGTTGGGCATAAAAAAAGTTTAATATATTAAGGATGATAAATAAACCTGCATATATGCAGTTGAGTTTACGAAACAAAGGTACGATTTTTACAAGATCTAAAGGAGGAGGAAATATGGCAGAGCACATAGATTTTGGAAAACGCGGGGAGCAATTAGCTAAAGAATACTTACAGAAAAAGGGCTTTAAAATTTTAAAAAGCAATTACAGAGTAGGCAATGCGGAGGTAGACCTTATAGCCGAACAAAACAAAACAACCATTTTTATTGAAGTAAAAACACGGATGCAGTCTAAATACGGAACGCCCGAAATGGCGGTCACTCAAGAGAAGCGGCGTAACATGAAACGTGTTGCCAGGGCATACATTCAATTCAACAAACTTCAAGGCGAAGTTCGCTTCGACATCATCAGCATTACCTTCAGCAACAAAAACGATTACGAGCTGATGCATTTCGATGATGCTTTTTTTCTGCGATAAAAGCCAATGTGCAAATTTATAAATGTGCAAATGTGCAAATGGAGGACCATCATCAAACTAGCACCGCGCCTCAAATTGTTTTGATGCGTTCGGGGTCCTGTATCAAGTTAGGACCACC
>JAGVEE010000089.1 GCA_020058405.1 Sphingobacteriales bacterium | reverse complement strand
GACGCTCTTCCGATCTAAAATGAAATTATTTAAACTTATTTCCTTGGTAATATAAACCCCGATTTGCGGGGAAAGCGAATCAACTAACTGAATTGAATTGTTTCCGTTTCTTACTTTTAAATACACCTTAGAGCCTTGAGCAGCTCTGTATACATAAGACATCAAAAGTTTCATGTTGGTGTTTTTAGAGTAGGATCTTAAGTCGAACCATGGACTACGAATAACTGAATTACTTTTATCGCAATTACAATTGATGTCTGATGAAATTAAAATATGCGGGTCGCTCGGAATGGTGAATGTGGAATTGCTAAAAGTAGAAGATGCTCCAGATTGCCATATTCCATTAGCATTTGCAGCAGAATTATTCCAATCACAAGGAATTCCTAAGTTAAATGTTTCTAGGTAGGGTAAGGTTTCCGCTTTAGTTTGAATATTGGTTGGGCTAAAGCTCGTCGACAACGGGCTCATACACATTTTAGAAACATCCCAATCGAAAAAATAGTAATAACGATTATTAGAGGCACTAAAATTATTTCCAGTAATAGAAATTAGATTGCTAATTTGATAAGGATATGTTGCTCCTGTTAATGCTCGGTACAATATGCCGCTACCTCCTGTTATTTCAACATTAATAAAATAATTTCCTGATGTTAAAATTGCAGCTAATGGGATGCGTGTATTTGCAGGCCCGCCACTTGTAATATTAAATGGGAACTTTTGCAAAATGTATCCATTATTTTCTGGAGCATTAGTCCATATTTGAATAAAGCCTTGAACTGGGTTATTACTTCTTAATAAAATAGAATCAATTCTTAGCGCACTTTGGCAAGTAAAATACTGACCGTTGGTGAAATTCTGAGAAGGGTACGTAGACGTAAATTGAGAGGGTAATGGACCGAGGGAACCGTTAAACAAATCATAACCTGCTTCCGCTGCTTTAAAATTCAATCCAACATTATTAATAAAATATTGAAAATTATTGCCCGAACCAATTATTCTATTTGCAGAATCTAGCCATACTAAGGTATTGCTTAAATCGTTTAGAGTTCCGGTAAAGGTGCTATATCCTTTTTCGCAAATGCTCGTAGCATTTATATTAATGGGAGCACTGCTTGCAGGGCAATTTGCCTTTGCGTTATTACTAATTGTAAAAATTAATAAAATAAATAAAACGTAAATGTTCTTCATTTATAATGTGTTTAAATTCATTAACATAGGGTGTACACGAAGATACAAATTTTCATTAACTTCGCTGCCAATGCGATACTTTAAAAGCACCCTTTATCTATTTATCACCTCCATTGTCTTAATTTCATGTAAAGATGATTTAGATATTATTAATAGCCCAAGCGCCAAATTGGAATTCTCTACAGATACGATAGTTTTTGACACGTTATTTACAACGGTAGGGTCTACCACCAAAAGAATTAAAATATACAACAGAAATAAGAAGGCAATCAATATTTCAAAAATAGATTTGATAGACTCTACTTCTTTTGCAAGCTATCGCTTAAATGTAGATGGATTTAGTGGTAACCATTTACGTGATGTTGAAATCCCGGCGGAAGATTCGATTTTTGGATTTATAGAAATTACTGTAAAGGGGAATATTAACTCTAACCAGTTTCCATTTTTAGTATCGGAGCAATTAACATTTGAAACAAATACCAATATTCAAAAAGTGGAGCTAGTTGCATTCGGACAAAATGCTCATTTTTTTGTTGATTCAATTTTAACTGGAAACATTACTTGGAATAATGATTTACCATATGTTATTTACGGAGGTATTTTAGTTGATACCCTAAGTAGTTTAACAATTGATGCAGGTGTAAAAATTTATATGCATAAAAATGCAATTATACTTTCTAAAGGTACTTTGCAAATAAATGGTACATTACAAGACAGTGTTATTATACAAGGAGATAGAAGGGAGTCGCAGTATTACAATGAGCCAGGGCAGTGGAACTCTATTCAGTTTTTGCCAGGTAGTGTAAACAACAAAATAAATTATACAACAATTAAAGGTTCTGTATACGGAGTAATTGTTGGCACATTCCCTATTTACGGAATTCAGCCTCAATTAGAAATTACTAACTCCATTATAAAATATAGTACTGTTACCGGAATGTATTTAATTGATGGTTTTGTAAGGGCTTACAACAACCTAGTTTTTGCATGTGGGCAATACGCGATGTTAACTCAACTTGGAGGTAATTACGAATTTATACATAACACGTTCGCGCAAACAAATAACTTTTCGAATAGGCAAACACCAGCGGTAGCTATTACAGATTATTTACTAATAAATAATGTACCTGTAACAGATCAATTAAATGCTGTATTTAAAAACAACATTGTAACGGGTTCTTTAAAAGATGAATATTTTACAGAGTTTAAAAGTCCTGCTACGGCAACAGTAAGTACGGAGTACAATTCATTAAAAAGTTCCAAAACATGGCCTTCTACGAATCTATTAAATAGGGATCCCTTGTTTAAAGATCCGAGTGTAAGTCTTTCTTCAAATTTCACCGAAAACTACCGTTTAAAAGCAAATTCTCCGATGAAGGGGAAAGCGGATTTTACAAATTCACCCAGTGTACTATTGCAAGATGCTGATGGTGTGATGAGATTAAATCCCTCATCAATAGGGTGTTACGAATAAATTAAAAATATTTTAAATTTCTTGTAACCTTTTAGCTGAGCTCTCGTTAAAAGTACATGAGAGCGTAAATTAAATTATGTTATAATGGCCGTTCCAAAAGGGTGGCCATTAAACATAATATTCCTCAATAGCTCTTAAAATCAAATAAAACTTCTTTTTAATTGAACATTATAGTAGATTAGTATAATAACTTATTACCTATATGTATCAATATATCAATTTAGAATACCTTAATGAATTGTCGGAGGGGAATAATGAATTCAAGAAAGACATGATCTTAACCTTTTTAGATCGTGTTCCCTTTTATATCGAAGAATTTAAAGAATTAAAGTCGAGCCAAAATTGGCAAAACATGCAGTTTTTTGCCCATAAGGCAAAATCAACCTTTCAGTTAATGGGAATTCAAAAATTGGCCGACGATGCTGCTTTAATAGAGCTTTACTGTAAGGAAGGTATTCGTGAAAAAGAAATAGAAAAGTTATTGAATGAGATGGCTCCGTATTTTATTTCAGTTGTAAAAGAAATGAAAAAGGCAATTAAAGAAATTGAATAAAACTACGACAACAAGCATGAGATTATTAATAGTAGACGACGATGTGTTAATGCTTAAAGCATTAAAATTTAGGATGAGCAAAGATGGCTACGATGTAGATATAGCAGAAGATGGTCGTAAAGCAATTGAATGTATAGATAATTGTGTGTATGATTTAGTATTAACAGATGTTATGCTGCCTTTTAAAAATGGATTAGAAATAGTTCAACACATAAAAAATAAAGAAGGTTTAAAAACGAAAGTTGTTATTTTATCAGCAGTTGGGGTAGAAAATGCAGTTACAGATGGCTTTGCTATAGGAGCTGATGAATACATTACCAAACCTTTTAGCCCATCAGAATTATCAATAAGAGTTAAAAAATTACTTGCTACGAGTTAAAATTTTTATATGGTAAATAATATCGTGAGTATTCTTTTCTTGATATTTTGTTTAACCATAACATCATCAAATGCAACGAATAAAAACGACAAAATAGACAGTTTATTGGTAGACGATTCATTGTATAACTCATCAAGTTCGTTCATGAATAAAGCACAGCTTAAATCCGAGCTTAAATCAATAGGATTCAAAGATTATATTGATGCGGGTTTAAATAATGAAGATAAGTTTGTTCGCTTCTCTTATCGTATGATTATTGCTTTACTTATTATTTTTATTTCAACTTTCATTTTTATTATAAGCAATAGATTTGTAGCCGAATATTTAAAAAGAAAAAAATCAAATATTAACGATCGGGTTGAAGAGCTCATTTCCATATATATAAGTATAGATAAAGATTCGGAAAGTGAATCTGACGAAATTTACATGGAGTTAAAATCGTTTTTAAAAAACAAAACAGCGCGACGCATCATTTTAAAAAATATTTTATCAGTTGATAATTCATTTTCTGGTGAGAGCAACATTCAACTTCGAAAATTATATACTAAACTCAATTATGATAAAAGAGCATTACAAAAACTAAGATCTGAAAGTTGGGCTATTAGAGCAAAGGCAATCAGAGAGCTTTCGCAAATGGATATTGTAGAAACAACAGATATAATCCGAAAATCTTTAGACCATATTAACCCTGTGTTGAGACTAGAAGCAGGTATAGCGTTATTAAAATTAGATAAAGCGAATCCATTTTCATTCCTAGATGTAGACAGGGAATTGACTACTTGGCAGCAAATGAATTTACTAGAAATTATAAGAAAAGTAAAATCATTAAAGGTCCCAAATTTTAAAAGATGGTTGTATTCTAAGCAAGAAAGTATAATAGAGTTCTCAATTAAACTAATTTCATATTATCAACAATTGGATGCGGTAGATGAGTTGAAGTTATTACTAACACACAAAAGCGCAACCGTACGATTCGAATTAGTGAAATGTTTAGGAACACTAGAGATGGAAGAGGTTATAGATGATTTAATAGTTGTATATGAATCTGAAAAGGAAGAGGCAGTGAGATTGCAGTGCATTAAATCAATTGCTTACTTAGGTGGAGAAGCCTCTATTGTATTTTTAGAGAAGGTGCTACTATCTGGCATTTCTGTTGAAATGTTGGTTGCTGCTATTGCCATAAGAGAATCAGGTGTAATGGGTACAATTAAATTGAAAGAGTATTTAAATACAGAAGATGTACAATTGCTTAAAGTGCTGAAGCATGCTTTAGATGAAAATTTAATAGATAGCAAATGAGTTTTTTATTCGACATATTGAGTGGCTTCGTTAGTAATGGTATTTTTTACTATGCATTAACTGTATATCTCTCTTACATGCTATTAGCAATACTTTCTGCTTATGAAATGAGATTTTATAAGAAGAAAAATAGTTTTGTAAACTATAATACAATCCTCTCCTCTCCATTATCTCCATCAATTTCTATTATTGCACCAGCATATAATGAGCAACATACTATAGTGGAGAACATACGATCCTTGGTATCCTTATACTATAATGATTTCGAAGTGATAATTGTAAACGATGGAAGTAAAGATGAATCGATGAAATTAATGATTGATAGCTTTGATTTAGTAAAAGTAAATTATGCTTTTGATTATAAAATTGAATGTAAAGAAATTTTGGGTGTGTACAAATCTAGAAATAAAGCATACAACAAATTAGTAGTGGTTGATAAAAAAAATGGTGGAAAAGCTGATGCATTAAATGCGGGTATTAATATTTCTATGAAAGATATAATCGCTTGCATCGATGTAGATTGTATACTAGAATCGGAAGCACTATTAAAAATGGTTAAGCCTTTTTTAGAAGAAAAAGTCAAAGTAATTGCAACAGGCGGAGTAATACGTATTGCGAATAATTGTGAAATTGAACATGGCCGAATTACGAAGATAAGGTTGCCCGATAATTGGTTAGCAAGAATGCAAGTGCTAGAATATTTTAGAGCATTTTTGGTAGGGCGTATGGCATGGAGCAGATTAAATGGCTTGTTATTAGTTTCAGGAGCTTTAGGGCTATTCGATAGAAAAATTGTAGTAGAATGTGGTGGATACAATCATGATACTGTAGGTGAGGATATGGAGCTAGTAGTAAGGATGCGTAGGTATATGGCAGATAGAGGAGAGAACTATAAAGTAGTGTATGTGCCAGATCCACTGTGTTGGACCGAAGCACCATCAGATACAAAAGTTTTAGGAAGACAAAGAAACAGGTGGATGCGTGGCACCATTGAAACAATGATTTCTCACCAAGCATTATTTTTTAATCCGAAATATAAATTACTAGGTATGCTTAGTTATCCGTATTGGTTTTTCTTCGAATGGATGGCCCCAATTATTGAAATAATAGGTATCACTTTTGCCGTTTTTTTTTGGGATTATGGGTTATATTAGTTTTTCATTTTTTCTAATTATGTTGTTATTGGTATTTATGTTTAGTTTTACCTATTCCTCTTTTTCAATTTTATACGAAGAACTTTCTTACCATCAGTACAAAAAAAAGAAAGACATTTTGAAGTTATTTTTATCAGCCTTAATAGAACCTTTTTTTTATCACCAAATGAATTTATGGTGGTCTATAAGAGGAAACATTGATTTTTTAACTGGTAAAAAATCATGGGGAGAAATGACTAGAAAAGGATTTACTAAAAAATAAAAATGAAGGTACAAGAAAATCATTCTTATTTACGAAACAGATTAATATTAAGCTTGCATAATTTCACAGGTATTACGGTTGGTTTGCTTATATTATTTATACTGTTAAGATTTGTAGAGTATGCAATTCTATCCTTTAATCATTCGGGAATAAGTAAGTTGTTTTTTTATGAGTTTAATGGACTAATATTCGATCTTTCATTTTTTTTCAATTACACATCATTAGTTTTTTTACCTATAATATTATTGAGTATTATTATAGATTTTAGGGTAGTTAATTTCTTATATACATTATTTGGGGCATTATTTCTGATGATGTATGCCGTTTTAATTTACTATTTTTCTGAAACCTTGAATCCACTTGGTGCAGATTTGTTTTCTTATTCTGAAGAAGAAATTAAGCTTATAATTGGTGCTTCAGGAGCAGCAAATATTTGGGTAACTATTCTTGCAGCTTTGTTTGTTTATATATGTTTTAAAGTGCCCTCTTTGTTTAGAAATATTAATTGGCATATTTCTGTATTAATAATTTACCTTATTATTTCGTGTTTCAGTTGGTTTTACAACCCATTTATTAAACCTAATATTAATAGTTACAAAAAAGAAATTAATTATTTTTTGAGCTTAAATAAATTAGCATATTTTTATTTTAATATTAAAGAAAATGAAATTCAAGATTCTGAAATAGCTTATGATGGATTTTATTTTGATGATGATTTAACCGGCAAAAGTTTTAGATACATCGACCCTGAAAATTATCCTTTCTTAAATATTGATACCACACAAGATGTATTATCCAATTATTTCAATAAATCAATTACTCGGCCTAATTTGGTTTTTATTATTGTAGAAGGATTAGGCAGGTCTTATTCTGGAGTGGCTGCTGACAATGGCAGTTTTACCCCTTTTTTAGATTCATTGGCTGAGCATAGTTTATATTGGGAAAACTTTGTAAGCAACGGTGGAAGAACCTTTGCAATTCTTCCAGCTATGTTTGCTTCTTTACCTTTTGGCGAAAAAGGTTTCTTAGAGTATGCTGAAAATGCTCCCAAGCATCAGTCGTTAATAAAGCTGCTTAATGTTAACGGATATTATACTAGCTTTTATCATGGTGGCAATTCAAATTTCGATTACATGGATATCTTTCTTAAGCGTCAGAACATAGGAAGGATTATTGATGAAAATAATTTTCCGAAAACGTATAGTAAAATGCCACATAGTGCACAGAACTTTAGTTGGGGATATGGTGATGTTGAATTGTTTAATTACTATTTCAAATTAATTGATACAGTTACAAAGCCACGTGTAGATATTTTGCTTACACTTTCTAATCATAGTCCGTTTAAGGTAATAGGCTTAAATACGTATAGAGATAAGTTTGAAAAAAGATTAGAAGAGCTTGATATTTCTGGTGAAGGAAAAGACTCTTATAGTTCATATAAAGATATGTATAGCTGTGTTTTATATTCTGATGATGCCATCAGAAATTTTATCAATAAATATAAAAAGAGAAAGGATTTTAACAATACAATATTTATAATTACAGGCGATCATAGAATGCCTGAAATACCAATTGATAGGAGGATAGACCATTTTCGAGTGCCATTATTGATTTACTCTCCTATGTTAAAACGCAAAGCTAGCTTTAAAGGTGTATCCTCTCACCTAGATATAACTCCAACCTTAATATCATATTTAAAGTTGAATTATAAAATTAAGAGACCATTGCAGCAAGCTTGGTTGGGGGCTGATTTGGATACTTCTAGATTTTTTACTAGCAGAAAATTCATTCCAATGATGCGGAATAAAAATGAGTTGCAAGATTTCATAGATCGTTCCATCTATTCTTCGGGTATGAAAGTTGGATTAATTAATGACAGGTTGATTACCTCAAACACAAATGATTTAATTTCTCAAAGAATTACAGAGGGGCGTATAAAAGAGTTTAAAACTAAGAATTCTAAGGTGAAAAATTCAAAGGGTTTGGTGCCAGATTCTGTTTACAATTATTCGGTTCGGTAAATTGGAATTAGCTTCTTTTTCTTAGTAGAAGTGCGAATATAGTTCTCATCTAGTATTTTTTTCATTACCGGGTAATAGTATGTATAGAAAAAACTTTCTCTTTGTACAATAGATTTGTTATTAACTGATAAACTTTTAATGTAATCTATGAATTTGAATTTTGCATAATTCATATCAATAGGATTATCGGCAAAATCTGCAGCAAAGTAATACATCAAACTGTTTTTTTGTGCACTTTCAATACTGGCAGGAAATACCTTCAGAATATTATTTTCATACAATATTGTATCACCACTTGCATTGGTATTTAGTTTAAAAACAGAAATGATGTTATTCTTGCGTGAGCTCTGGTTTATTTCGAACCAAAACGGATAAGGAACTTCTTTAGGTATATTGTATTTATCTTGATTTATTTTTTGAGTGTGAATTATGGGCATCGCACCATTTAAATGCCTGCCTTCTTCTAAAATCTCTACTCTTCCGTTTTCGTTTACTAAAATTATACCCTGACCTTTAAAATTCCAGTTGTAAGTGTGGTGTTGAACATAACTTTCAACCACCCAATGAGGTATTTCCGGATTACGACTTGTATCTAATTCATCAAAGTATCTACCAATCCAGCCTGTCCATTTTATTCTATAAATTTCTTCGAACGCTCTGCGGGTACTAATGTTTGTGGGAGAGCCCATGCTATTGAATTCAGATACAACTAACTTGTTCCTTTCCACCATATTTTTTATCAATTGCAAGTCTGCTCTGTTCATTCCACCATATATTTTTTTAGACCTACGGTAAACGTCACCATCATACCAATCATTGTTATAAATGCCATAACAATCTGTAAAATAAACCATATCTATTCTTTCAGATAATTCTTTTATCTCATTATTGGTTCTTGCGTTTAAATCGTTTATGTAATATTTTTTATTTTTGAAGGGGTAGAATCCCATGTAATCACTAGTAGCATCATAAAATGTGCCATCCCATTTTATGTATTTTTCATTTTTTAATATCCAGCAAAACGATACATGTTCTTGAGCGGGTTGTTCAATTACTGTTTTGTCAACAATAAGTATGTTCATTTTTTTCTCGGCAGATAATTTCCACCATAGCCACATCCAAAAAGGACTTAGTAGTAGAATCAAAACAATAATCAGAAAGAGATATTTTCTCATTAAAAAATCTTTTCAAAATTTATATTGAAATTATAATTTGTTCTGTAACCAGAGAACGAGGTTTCTTCTTCTGAGACGCCAATTCCAATACCAGCTATAAAATTTCGTTTAAATGGTCTCTGATACGTGAGTCTAATTCTGCTAGATTTGAGCAAAAAACTATTTGGCAGGCCATCATTTCTATTAATTCGGACCTCATCTGCAGAAATACCAGAGCCTGCAATTATTCCAATATAATTATTTGCATCACCTAAGTAATAACGAGTACTTAATGTTAAGGACCCTGATGAGCCCACTGAACTTGGTATATAATTTGGTCGTAAAGAAAACCAGAAATTTTTCCAGTATTTACCAATGGATGCTGTGTAAACCCAAGTGGTGTTACTAAAACGCAGGTACCTAATGCCGAGTTCAGCCTCAAAAGATTTAGGTAAAGCTCTATATATAGATGCCCCCCACTTGTAAGTTGGGAAAATACTTACATCGGAATAGCCTCCATTTAGATACATATACATTTTATCGCCGATACTTGGATACCAATCTAACTCTATTTGATTTCCAGTAACTCCAAAACGTTCTGCACGATTAAGTCTTGTAATGATAGATCCCAAATTATTTGTACTTCGTGTATATGCGAGGCTGTATAAATTCCAAGGACTAAATGTTTTGTTAAACTGGTCGTGATCGTAGTTTATAGAAATTTTATTACGCTGAATTTTTCGTTTTATGAGCTCGTTATATTCAAATAATTGTGGTTCTTTTTTATTGTATTTTAGAGCAAAATTCATTGTATTACTTGCATCTTCTAGTCTGTTTAAATTTATCAGCGCTTTAGATTTTCTGAGTAAAATATCTGCACTAGTGGAGTCGTATTTTAAAGCATTATTAGCAACTGTCAAAGCGACAGAATAATTGTCGGTCCACAGTTCTAAATCGCACAATGCAGAATAAGCATCTATGTAATTTTCTTGTTTGGAAATAACCCCATTAAAATAAGTTCTTGCACTATCATATTGTTGATCCCATGTATAAAGTCTGCCAAGAAAAACCTGAATTTCTAAATAATTTGGGCTTAAGTCTATTGCTGTTTTTGCAATAGACTTTGCTTTTGAACGATCACCCGAAAATCCATATTTCCTCGCTTCTTTATATAATGAGTCTATATCTTGCGCATAAGCAAAATGTAACATACTTAAAAAAGTGACGACTATGAAAGAGAGTTTTTTATTCATCAATTACTTATAAAGAGGAAAGTCTTTCATCCAAGTATTCACATCTTTCTTCACTTTCTTCAATGTCTTTTCATCTTCAGGATTCATTAACACAGCATCAATTAGAGAAACTATTTTATCCATGTGTTTTTCTTTCATTCCTCTGCTTGTTATAGCTGCTGTTCCAATACGAATACCAGAAGTTACAAATGGAGATTTATCATCAAATGGCACCATGTTTTTATTGATGGTGATATCCGCTTTTACCAATGCATTTTCTGCAGTTTTACCAGTTATGTTTTTATTTCGAAGATCAATTAACATTAAGTGATTATCGGTACCGCCAGAAATTATTTGGTAACCTCTATTCATAAATGCTTTTGCCATTGCTTGAGCATTCTTCTTTACTTGTAATATATATTTAAAATACTGGTCGCTTAGTGCTTCGCCAAAGGCTACAGCTTTTGCTGCAATTACATGCTCTAATGGTCCGCCTTGTGTACCTGGGAATACAGCTCCATCTAACATCGCAGACATCATTTTTACTTCACCTTTGGGTGTTTTAATTCCCCAAGGATTCTCAAAATCTTTTCCCATCATAATAAGTCCACCACGAGGTCCTCTTAATGTTTTGTGAGTAGTGGTAGTTACAATATGGCAATGTGGAAGCGGATCGTTTAATAATCCACGAGCAATTAATCCTGATGGATGTGAAATATCTGCCAATAATAAAGCACCCACTTTGTTGGCTACTTTGCGCATACGTTTATAATCCCAATCGCGTGAATAAGCAGAAGCTCCGCAAATTATTAATTTCGGTTTTTCTTCTATTGCAATTTTTTCAAATTTCGCATAGTTTATTAATCCCGTTTCTTTTTCTACCCCATAAAAACTTGGCTTGTATAATTGGCCAGAAAAATTTACTGGAGAACCATGAGTTAAATGCCCACCATGTGAAAGGTCGAAACCTAATATTTTATCACCTGGTTTTAATACTGCCAACATTACAGCAGCATTAGCTTGAGCTCCAGAGTGAGGTTGAACGTTAGCCCATGCTGCTCCAAATAGTTGTTTCACTCTATCAATAGCTAACTGTTCTACTTGATCTACCACTTCACAACCTCCGTAATATCTCTTGCCTGGTAAGCCTTCTGCGTATTTATTTGTTAGGCACGAACCTTGTGCCTCCATTACTTGTGTGCTTACAAAATTCTCTGAAGCTATCAATTCAAGGCCTTCTTCTTGGCGATGTGCTTCTTTCTCTATGAGTTTAAATATTTGCTGATCTCTTTTCATGCCTTAAAAATACATATTTTTACCAAAAAAGGTTCATTTCGTTACAATAGTAAATTATTGTAACTTCGACCTTAGAAACGATTTTCCAAATGAAAGCAATTATCCCCGTAGCCGGTATTGGCAGTCGATTACGCCCGCATACCCACACACAACCAAAAGCCTTGGTTCCTGTAGCTGGCAAACCAATTTTAGGTCATATAATCGACAGTTTAAAAGAAGTTGGCATCAATGAATTTATTTTTGTGATTGGCTATTTAGGTGATAAAATTCAGTCGTATGTAATTGAAAAATATCCCGAACTAAATAAACATTTTGTAGTACAAGCACAAAAAGAAGGTATTGGTCATGCTATCTGGACAGCCAAAGAATTTGTGGATGCCAACGATCAATTACTAATTGTATTAGGTGATACTATTTTTGATGTACACTTAAATGAGTTTATAAACTTACCTTTTTCCGCAATCGGTGTAAAAAAAGTAGAAGACCCAAGGAACTTTGGAGTAGTAGAAACCGACGACGAAGGTTTTATTACACGATTAGTAGAGAAACCAATCATTCCAAAATCAAACATGGCAATGGTAGGTTTATATAAAATAAAAGAAGGTAAATTATTGATGAATACGTTAGATGAAAACATCAAAAATAATTTAAGAACCTATAACGAATTTCAATTAACAGATGCCTTAATGCACATGGTTGAAAAGGGTGCAAAAATAAAATCGTTTAAAGTAGAAGAGTGGTACGATTGTGGAAAGAAAGAAGTATTGTTAGCTACAAATGCGATGTTATTGAGCAGACAAGACCTCAAAGAATCATATGCTTTCAACAATACAATCATCATTCCACCCGTTAGTATAGCTGCTAATTGTAGAATTCAGAATTCTATTATTGGCCCCAATGTTTCTATTGGCGAAAACACTTACGTAGATCATTCAATTTTGGAAAATTCAATTATAGGTTCGTTTTCACAATTAGAAGATGTAGTACTTCAAGATTCATTGGTAGGTAGTGATGCCTCACTTAAAGGCTTAAGTCAAAGTTTAAATTTAGGAGATAGCACCGAAATAAGTTTTTCATAATTTAAAATTCATAATTTAAAATTCACAATTCAATCAAATATGTCTATTAAAAAAATCCTCATTTTAAGTTTTATATCATTAATCAGTATCAGTGTTTCAGCACAAAGTTTATATCGAAAAAAAGTATATCATAAAGTAACTAAGTATTTAGTAGAGGAGTATGATACACAAGATTCTACAACAGTTACCAAACTTGGGTTTTATGCAAGATTTAATTCAAAAAATGGTAAAATGATAAAACAGGGTTCGTTCAAAGACAATGTACGAACTGGTGTTTGGTCGTTTTATGATGATAGCACAAAAATTAATTTCAGATATAATTATACCACAGGTTTAGTAATGTTTTCGCGCCCAGATACCTTGGCAAAACATTTTTTAATACAAGCTGGTGTAGACACTAATTTTTACAAAGATTTATCGCAAGTGCCTTTATTTGTTGGTGGCCCAACAGAATACAGAGATTTTATTGCTGCAAATTTACGTTACCCAAATGTTGCCAAAGAGTTTGACATTAGTGGTACTGTAATTGCCTCTTTTGTAATTGGAGCAAATGGTTACCCAGAAAAAGAAAGCAGAAAAATAATTAAAGGCTTAGGCTATGGATGTGACGAAGAGGTGTTAAGAATTATAAATTTAATGCCGAGATGGGTGGCTGCCAGAAAATCTGGAGAAGTTCGTCAGTTGTATTACATGACCTTTAAATTTGAGCCAACAAAAAAATAATGAACAATAGAATTACAAACCTATTTGGCATACAATACCCGATTATACAGGCCGGCATGATTTGGTGTAGTGGTTGGAGATTAGCATCGGCTGTCTCTAATTCAGGAGGCTTAGGCTTAATTGGTGCAGGCTCTATGTATCCAGATGTATTAAGAGAGCATATCCAAAAATGTAAAAAAGCAACTGATAAACCATATGGAATAAATTTACCATTGCTGTATCCTGATATCGACAAACACATTGATATTATAATTGAAGAAGGAGTGAAAATTGTGTTCACATCGGCCGGAAATCCGATGACCTGGACATCAAAATTAAAAGAGCATGGAATTACAGTGGTACATGTAATTGCAAATGTAAAGTTTGCATTAAAATGTGAAGAGGCAGGTGTAGATGCCATAGTAGCCGAGGGTTTTGAAGCCGGTGGGCACAATGGAAAAGAAGAAACCACTACCATGTGTTTAATACCGATGATTAAAGATGCGGTAAAGATTCCATTAATTGCTGCAGGAGGAATAGCAACAGGAAAGGCAATGTTAGCTTGTATGGCTTTAGGTGCGGAGGGAGTGCAAGTTGGTTCGAGGTTTGCGGCATCTGTAGAATCATCTGCGCATGAGCATTTCAAACAAAGAATTGTAGAAACAAAAGAGGGTGGAACGCAGCTATCATTAAAAAAACTAGTGCCTGTTCGATTAATAAAAAACGAATTTTATCAAAAAATTACAGAGGCAGAAGAACGCGGTGCATTGAGGCACGAGCTTGCCGAAATACTAGGCAGAGCAAGAGCTAAGAAAGGCATGTTTGAA
This sequence comes from Sphingobacteriales bacterium, assembly GCA_020058405.1. GTDB lineage: Bacteria > Bacteroidota > Bacteroidia > Sphingobacteriales > Sphingobacteriaceae > CAJBVG01. Next base: position 2,157 of record JAGVEE010000089.1, on the reverse strand, counting down.
GGCGACATGGTAGAGGGAGAATTAGAAATAGGCCAAATTGCAGGATTGATTAATGAGGTGTTGCCTGCATCAAAAATAATGGAAAACATGTTGCAAGAATTCAGAGTGGCACAAGCAGAGCTAGCACAATTAAGTATTTAACATGCAACATATAAATATAATTATCCGCGGAAAAGTTCAAGGTGTTTTTTTTAGACATGGAACAAAAGCAGTGGCAGACCAATTGGGTGTAAGGGGTTTTGTTAGAAATGAAGAAGATGGAACTGTTTACATTGAAGCGGAGGCAGATGAATGGATACTTGATAATTTTTTAGATTGGTGTAACGAAGGGCCAGACAGAGCCGAGGTGGAAGCAGTAGAAAAAATGGAAGCCGAATTGCAAGGCTTTAACAATTTTATCATAAAAAAATAAACGCTTGGCTAGCATTAAAAAATTAGCATCGCAAACCGCTTATTACGGGTTAAGCAGTGTTCTTGGAAGAATGCTTAACTATGCCTTAGTTCCATTACACACAAGAGTGTTGAGCAATCAGCAAGATTATGGAGTGGTAGGTGAACTCTTTGCGTATGTTACCTTTCTAAATATTTTGTTTTTATATGGAATGGAAACCGCATTCTTTCGTTATGCATCCAAATCCAACGAACCATCAAAAGTATATAATTCAATATTTAGCAGTGTATTAGTTACTAGCATAACGCTGTGTGCCTTGTTATACATAGCCTCTCCAAGCTTGCTTACTTACTTAAGCTTAGGCAATACAAGCAATTTATATAGAATAGAATATTTGTATTTATTTATAGCAATTATGGGAATTGATGCCATAACGGCCATCCCATTTGCTAAACTAAGATTAGAAAACAGACCCATTAAATTTGCGGGAGTACGAATAGCCGTAATTACTATAAACGTATTATTAAATTGTTATTTTTTGCTTTTCTGTCCGTACTGGAAATCTAGTCACCCCGATAGCCTGTGGGTTTCTTTTTATGTGGAAACTGACCAAGTTTACTATATATTTTTAGCACAATTTATTGCTACATTTTCAACCTTACTATTTTTATATAAAGAAATTATACAAGCAAAATTACAATGGGTTTGGAAAGAAATGAAACCCGTTTATATTTTCGCATTGCCTTTATTGTTTGGTGGTTTAGCTGGCATGACTAATGAAACCTTGGATAGAATTTTGTTGAAATATTATTTACCCGGAACAACAGAAGAAAGACTAGCACAGATCGGAATTTATAATGCAGCATACAAACTGTCTATTTTTATGACACTCGCTATACAAGCTTTTAGAATGGCTGCAGAACCTTTCTTTTTTTCTATCAATAAAAATATAGATGCTACAATAGTATATGCAAAAGTGATGAAGTATTTTGTACTTGTTTGTACTGTAATATTTTTAGGTGTTGTATTGCATATGAATTTGCTAGAGCTTATACTGGGCAATGGTTACAGAGAAGGATTAGGAGTGGTTCCGGTATTATTATTTGCAAATTTATTTTTCGGTATTTACATCAACCTGTCTATATGGTATAAGATAAGTGATAAAACTATTTACGGTGCGTACATTACCTTAGTAGGGGCATTCTTAACCATCATTTTAAATATTATTTTAATACCCTTATTTGGATACATGGGCTCTGCTTATGCAACTGCAATATGTTATATTTCGATGGCTATAATTTGTTATGCTGCAGGACAAAAGCATTACCATGTGCCTTATGATATTAAAACCATTGCAAAATATTTGGTATTGATGTTGCTGTTTTATTTTAGCTCTGTGTTTTTAAAAATCTTATTAATAGATGCAACTCTTTTAGTACATCAATTAATAGATACTACTTTGTTTGTTATTTATTTGGCTTATACTTTTATTCAATTTAAAAGTTTACGTAAAAATTCTGATGGAAGTAAAAATAGTTAACCAATCTAAACATCCATTACCCGCTTATGAAACGTTGTATTCTGCAGGTATGGATTTAAGAGCGAATATTGAGGAGGAAATAATATTGTTGCCACTTCAACGAATATTAATTCCTACAGGTTTATTTATAGAATTACCCAAAGGCTACGAAGCGCAAATTCGGCCTAGAAGCGGGCTTGCTTTTAAGTTCGGGCTAACGGTATTAAATTCACCAGGTACAATTGAT
>JAGVEE010000044.1 GCA_020058405.1 Sphingobacteriales bacterium | reverse complement strand
ATTGATAGGAGCTGGTGTTGAATATAACATTGCCAAAAATTTAGATTTAATACTCGGTGTTTCTTATGCAAATGGATTTTTCAACACAATGAAAAGCACTTCCATTTATAGATCTCCAACTGTTGCGAGTAGTACAAATATTAAGCCTTTTGATGCTGATTTAAATTATTTATGTATTAATATCGGTCTGTTGTTTTAATATGAAAATTAGTATTGCGCAAGTAAATGTTCATGTAGGAAATTTTGAAACTAATCTTCAAAAATTTCAATCAGAAATTATTCATGCAAAAGAAAAGGGTTCGGAATTAATTGTTTTTCCTGAACTTGCTATTTCTGGTTACCCACCAAGAGATTTTTTAGATTACAGACATTTTATTGAGGAGTGTGAAAACACGATTTCTGTACTTGCAAAATCTTGTATAGGCATCGCTGCCATTATAGGCTCTCCAACTTTTAATACCTCGGCAGAAGGCAAACGTTTACATAACTCAGCATATGTTTTAGTTGATGGTGCAATACAAAACATCATACATAAAACACTTTTACCAACGTATGATATTTTTGATGAATACAGGTATTTTGAACCTAATACAATTTTTGATTGCGTACATATTAAGGGGCAAAAAATAGCGCTCACAATTTGCGAGGATTTGTGGAACGTTGATCATCAGAAATTGTATAAAGTATCTCCAATGGATGAGCTGATGAAACAGTCGCCAGACTTAATGATTAATATAGCTGCATCACCATTTGATTATGATCAAGCTCAAGAAAGATTGAATGTGCTTAAATGGAATGTGAACAAATATAAGTTGCCATTAGTGTACGTTAACCACGTAGGAGCGCAAACAGAATTAATTTTTGATGGAGGCTCTTTGTTTTTAAATGAGAAAGCTGAAATAGTACATCAATTGCCTTTTTTTAGAGAACAAATAAGCACGATTGATACCGAAGAAAGAGCAAGTTCACTTGCCGATACCTCTCAACCTAAAATTGCCTTAATACATGACGCTTTAGTACTTGGAATAAAAGATTATTTTACAAAATCAGGTTTTTCTAAAGCAGTATTAGGCCTATCGGGCGGTATTGATTCTGCAGTTGTTGCAGCCTTAGCTGCTCAAGCCTTGGGCCCAGAAAACGTACTCGCTGTTATGTTACCTTCACAATATTCATCCGATCATTCTATAAAAGATGCAAAGGATTTAATAAACAACATCGGACTTCAAGAACAACTATTACCAATAAAAAATATTTATACTTCTTTTGAAAAAGAACTCGCTGAACTATTTGCTGAAAAAAATGCTGATTTAACAGAAGAGAATATGCAAGCGAGAATTAGAGGTGTTTTATTGATGGCGGTTTCTAATAAGTTTGGGAATATTTTGTTAAATACTTCTAATAAAAGTGAGGCGGCAGTAGGTTACGGAACTTTATACGGCGATATGTGTGGTGGCTTATCTGTAATTGGTGATGTTTACAAAACCCAAGTTTACGAGTTGGCAAAGTATATAAACAGAGAGAAGGAATTAATCCCAGTTAATACAATTGAAAAAGCACCCTCAGCAGAATTAAGACCGGGGCAAAAAGATTCGGACTCCTTACCCGATTATGATTTGTTAGACAAAGTTTTGTATAACTACATTGAATTGGCGAAAGGGAAATCTGAATTATTGAAACTAGGATTCGACAATAATTTAATTGAAAGGGTAACGGGTTTAGTTAACAGAAATGAATACAAGCGTTACCAAACGCCTCCAATATTGCGCATCTCTCCAAAAGCTTTTGGAATGGGCAGAAGGATGCCAATTGTAGCTAAATATTAAATGTTATAATTGTAACCTTATTGCCTTTTTTAAGTAAAAAAGAAATGGTCATGAGTGTATACCCAAAATTATTATTTCTAGTGTTTGTTTTTGTTTCATCTGCTTTTAGCACGATGGCACAAACTCAATGTAGTGGTGGAACTCCATCTTTCAATGTAAACTTAAGTTCAAAGTCCGACAGTGTGTGGCTTAGCTCTAGTGTTTCACGAAACGGTACTTGTTGTTCTGGAGGAAATAATTGCGTAGAATTTATTGTTACTCTAAGTCCAAATGCAGAAGCTATTGTGTTAGAAATAGCATCAGGAGCGAAACCTTCGGGAGCCTTAACATACACTGTTAATTGTGGCGCACCAACCAGTATTGGTCAGAAATTTTGTGTAACCGGTCAAGGTCCACATAGCATAACATTTTGTAAAAATGGTGGCAATACAAACGTTTACAGAATAAGATCTATACCACGCCCAATGGTTTCTGCAAATTTTACAACTCGAATAGGTTGTAATAGTTTAATATCTGCGTCTGGTTTTCAAGAGTCAACCATCACTTGGAGAGCTATTACTGGTGGTGCAACCTATCAATCTACCATCTCATGTTTGAGCGGATGTAATAGCACAACAATTATAACACCAACTAATCCCCCGGCTTTTATAGATTATGAAGTAAGCGGCACCCCAACCGGTGCATGTTCGGGAGTATTTGCGCGCGATACTGTGAGAGTAAGTTTTGTGGGATCTATAACATCTAGTATTTCACCAAGTAATAATATTGTGCTGTGTAAAGGAACAACAAGTACTACCTTAACAGCAAATGTAGTTGGCGGTAACCCTCCGTATACTTATGCCTGGAGTAATGGTGCAACTACACAAAGTATTACTGTTGGTGCTGGTACATATTCTGTTAATATTAGTGATGCTACTTCTTGTCCAAATTCTTCTGCAAGTGTAACTGTAAGTGTTGATAATGACAATTCTGTTAATGCTGGAATTGATAGAACTATATGCGCACATGAATTTCCGATTGTATTAAATGCTTCGAGTCCTCAAGGAGGAACTTGGCTCGGCGGAAACGGTACATTTAATCCAAATAGAACTACCTTAAATGCAACTTATACACCTACCAATGCAGAAGTTGTAGCTGGTAGTTTAATGTTGATAATGCAAGGGAATGCGTGTGTGCATTGCCCATCAATAAAAGACACAGTTAACTTTACATTAAAATCAAGTCCATCACCTAGTATTTCAGGCCTAAGTTCGGTTTGTGGAGTGTTAAATCAAACGGAGATATATACTGTAGAAAATGTTGTAAATGATGGGTATCAATGGATATGTAACGGAGGTCAAATTCAAACTTCTACCAATCAGAATACAATTACGATCAGATGGAATGCATATGGAACTTATCAACTACAATTAACACAAACACGACCAAATTCTTGCCAAGTTTTGGTTTCTAAAACTATTTATGTTAGTCAAACTCCAATTACTCCAACCATACATCGAGATTAGCCAATAATTCTTTTCTTTATCAAACTATAAGCTAATAATAACAGTGCAAGTAAGCTAGCGGTAAAAGCAAACCAATCGCCATATTTTACATAAAAAGTAATTTCGTCGTTTAGATTTATGTTACCATTTTTTGCATCACTGATCCAATAATTGGTAGCTTCCATTACATCACCACGTTGATTTATAAAACTAGAAATACCTGTATTGGCAGAGCGCGCAATACTTCTGCGGGTTTCAATTGCTCTGAGTTTTGCATAAGCGGCATGCTGTTTATACCCTGATGTATTTCCCCACCAACCATCATTAGTTACAATCGCTATAAACTGCGCACCATTTTTTACATATTCTGCAACGTACTCGCCAAATACAGATTCGTAACAAATTACAGGCGCAGCGCCTATTCCACTTTTTGTGTAAAATACAGTGCGTTCGCTTTGTTTGCCTAAGCTACCAAAGGTTCCACCTAAATTTATGGTTAATGGTTTTAATATGTTTAATACAGATGGGTAGGGTATTTGCTCCACACCTGCAACTAATTTTGATTTATGATATACTTGTATTCCTGGAGTGTTTTCAATTAAAAATGCAGTGTTGAATGCATCATAGCAGCACTCGCCAGATCTAAATTTTCGAGCAGTTTCTGTTTCTTCTTTCTGGTACGTTTTATATGTATCGGCACCGGTAATAATATTTCCGTTTTTATATTTTGATAAAAATAATCTTGATCGAATAATTAATGGATTCGACTCTAATGTTTCTTCTGCTAAATTATTTTGCAATGCTGTTTCTGGCCAAAGAAAAAACTCGGTATTTTTTTGCGCTACAGAATCAGATAGTTTAATTAATCGTTCTAATTGCTCTTCGCTTGAAAGTCCGTTAAATTTTTCATGATATGGATCAATGTTCGGCTGAACAACTACGATGTTACTTGGGTTTATTTTTTCAGTATAATTTGAATAAATAATAGTTGAAATAACAATGGGTATAAAAATTAGTAAAATCGGATTCAGTAAAACTCTCCATCTTGCCCATGTTAATCCTTTTGAAGCTGATATTTTTAAGTAGGCATTAAAAAATAAAACATTACATAATAACACCCAAAAACTTCCTCCAAAAACACCTGTATATTCATACCATTGAACCCATGCGTTGTGTTCTGCAAATGCATTGCCTAGCGTTAACCAAGGCCAAGCAAAATCCCAATGATGATGTAATAATTCCATTGCCATCCAAAAGCAAATGAAAAACAATGAGCCCACAAAAAAATTATTTCTTTTTTTAACGAAATGATAAGCTACAAAAACGGTACTCATCATGGTAGAGTTTAGTAATACTGCCACAATCATTCCAAATGCAGAGGCATTCCAAATCCAATAACTACTTAATATATTCCAAATTAAAAATGAAAGAAATGTATATCTAAAAATAGCGCCCTTGCTTACTGTTTCTTTATTACTACTAATCTCATGTTCGATTATTAACAATGGAATAAATGCAACAAAAAGTAAAATGCTAAAACTAATACTAGGCCATGAAAGCCAGAATGCTAAAGCACTCATATAGCCTAATGCTAAATACTTTTTATTCTTCATCATTATTGTGGTATTTATTTTCTTTTTTCTTTACAATAACATTTCCAGCTAAACATACCACGAACTCCCCTTTTATTGGGTTTTCTGTGAAGTGAATAAGTAATTCTGAAGCCGTTCCTCTAAGTGTTTCTTCAAACATTTTACTTAACTCTCTTGAAATACTTACATAATGATTTTCGCCAAAATGCAAAATCACTTCTTCTAATAATTTGAGTAAACGATGTGGCGATTCATACAGAATGATGGTATCTTCAATTTTGGTTAGAAATTCTAATCTTGTTTTTCTTCCTTTTTTTTGAGGCAGAAATCCTTCAAAATAAAACTTATCTGAAGGCAACCCAGAATTTACTAATGCAGGCACAAATGCAGTAGCACCTGGCAAGGTTTCAATTTTAATATTTTCTTTAACACATTCTCTTACGAGTAAAAAACCAGGATCAGATATAGCAGGAGTTCCGGCATCACTAACAAGAGCAAGAATTTTCCCCTCTTTCAACATCTTTATCACTTCTTTTAAGGCATGGTGTTCATTATGTTGATGGTGAGAAAGAATGCGCTTATCAATGTCGAAATGTTTTAATAACTGCCCAGCGGTTCTGGTATCTTCGGCGAGCACTAAATCCACCTCTTTCAATATACGCAAGGCTCTAAAAGTGATGTCTTCTAAATTGCCTATGGGTGTTGGTACTACATAAAGTTTGCCGCTCATATAGCGAAAATATGCTAAATAAAAGGGTTCAACAAATCTAATCTGTAATTAATTACATTTAAAGTCAGATTAAATCAATCTGTATTTTATTATCTTTGGACAAAATTAAATATATGCTATTAGTACCGTTTATTAGAGAGAACAGAGAGCACGTAATTGAGCGTTTGCAACGAAAGAATTTTAAGAACATCGACTTGGTTGATGTAATTATTAGTTTAGATGAGAAAAGAAGGTCCTTGCAAAACCAATCGGATTCTGTAGCATCAGAGGCCAATCAAATTGCCAAACAAGTAGGTGATTTAATGCGAGCGCGTAAAAAAGAAGAAGCAGAATTAACTAAGCTAAAGTCATCAGAATATAAAGAACAACAAAAAACCTTATTAGAACAATTAGCTGAAGCAGAACAACAACTGCAACAAGCATTGGTTCAATTGCCAAATTTGCCACATAGCTCAGTTCCTGCAGGCATCACTCCTGAAGAAAATGAAGTGGTGCACGAATGGGGTGTTATTCCTACTTTATATGATGGGGCTAAACCTCATTGGGAATTAACCTCACAATATGATATTATAGATTTTGAATTAGGAGTTAAAATTACTGGCGCCGGATTCCCTGTTTATAAAGGGAAAGGAGCAAGATTACAACGTGCATTAATTAATTTCTTTTTAGATGAAGCGGTAAAAGCTGGCTATGCAGAAATTATGCCTCCACTTATGGTGAATGCAGAATCTGGTTTTGGAACTGGTCAGTTGCCCGATAAAGAAGGCCAAATGTATCACATGCAAGTTGATGATTTATATATGATCCCAACCGCAGAAGTGCCGGTAACAAATTTATACAGAGATGTAATTTTGAAAGAAGAAGAGTTGCCGATCAAAAATGTTGCGTATACACCATGCTTCAGAAGAGAAGCAGGTTCTTATGGAGCACATGTAAGAGGATTAAATAGATTACATCAGTTTGATAAAATTGAAATCGTACAAATCGCACATCCAGATACATCATATCAGATTTTGGAGACGATGGTTGCGCATGTAAAGTCATTACTTGAAAAATTAGAAATACCTTATAGAATCTTACGCTTATGCGGAGGCGACATGGGTTTTACCTCTGCCTTAACATATGATTTTGAAACGTATTCTACCGCTCAAGGTCGTTGGTTGGAAGTAAGCTCTACATCTAACTTCGAATCGTTTCAGTCTAACAGAATGAAGTGTAGATTTAAAGGCAAAGACGGCAAAAATCAGTTAGTACATACCCTTAATGGAAGTGCATTAGCCTTGCCAAGAATTGTCGCAACATTACTAGAAAATAATCAAACACCTGATGGCATTATGATTCCGAAAGTGTTGGTGCCATACACAGGGTTTGATATTATTAGT
>JAGVEE010000261.1 GCA_020058405.1 Sphingobacteriales bacterium | reverse complement strand
GTATATGAATTCTTCGACTTCAACAGATCTTCTGGAGTGCCGGCAAATACTAGGTTCCCACCTTTTTCTCCGCCTTCTGGACCAATATCAATTACCCAATCTGCACATTTAATTACATCCATGTTATGTTCTATAACAATTATAGAATTTCCTTGTGCAATTAATGCCTCAAGAGATTTGAGTAATTTTTTGATATCATGGAAATGCAAACCTGTAGTGGGTTCATCAAATACAAATAAGGTGTGTTGCGTTGCATTTCCTTTTACTAAAAACGATGCTAGTTTAATACGCTGCGCTTCCCCGCCAGATAAGGTATTCGACGATTGACCTAAGTGTACATACCCTAAGCCTACGTCTGCAAGAGGTTGTATCCGGCTTATAATTTTCTTTTCATCAACAAAAAATTCTATGGCCTCATCTATGGTTAAATCCAACACATCCGAAATGTTTTTTCCTTTGTATTGCACATCTAACACTTCTTGTTTAAATCTTTTTCCCCCACAACTTTCACATGGCAAATAAATATCAGCCATAAATTGCATCTCTACTTTTACTTCTCCTTCTCCTTGGCAAACCTCGCATCTACCACCATCTACGTTAAACGAAAAATGTGATGGCTTTAGGCCTTGTGCTTTTGCAGATGATTGAGATGAATATAAATTCCTAATTTCATCATACGCTTTTACATACGTTACAGGATTGGATCTCGACGATTTTCCAATTGGATTTTGATCAACCATTTCTACTTGATGGATGGATTTCATATCACCCTCTAAACCATCAAATGCTCCTGTTTGTTCTCCAGTATAATTGCCTAACATTTTTTGCAATGCAGGAATTAAAATTCTTTTTACTAAAGATGTTTTTCCAGATCCACTCACTCCTGAAACTGCAGTTAGTGTATGTAATGGAAATTGCACATCAATATTTTTTAGATTATTTTCTCTTGCTCCTTTTACCGTAATAGAATCGCTCCATTTTCTGCGTTGTGTAGGTAAAATAATTTTCTCTTTTCCACTTAAATAATTACCAGTCCAAGTATCTGTAGATTTTATAATTTCTTTGTAAGTACCTTCAAACATTACGTTTCCGCCGTTGGCTCCTGCATCCGGACCAATATCAATAATATAATCTGCAGCTTCCATCACTTCTTCATCGTGCTCTACTACTATTACCGTATTACCTGCATCACGCAATGATTTTAATACAGTTATTAATCGTTGTGTATCTCTAGAATGTAAACCAATAGAGGGTTCATCTAAAATATATAAAGAACCTACTAAACTACTTCCTAAAGAAGTAGATAAATTGATACGCTGAGATTCTCCACCTGATAAAGAATTAGACAATCTATTTAAGGTTAAATATCCTAAGCCTACATCACATAAGTATTTTAAACGGTTATTAATTTCCGATAAAATTCTTTTCGCAACCTGTTCATCGTGTTTATTTAATTTGATGTTTGCAAAAAACTCCATTAGTTCTTCTACAGGCATTAACACTATATCTGTAATTGATTTATGATCAATTAATACATACGATGCATCTTTACGCAAGCGAGAACCTTTGCAATCTGGGCAATTGGTTTTTCCTCTATATCTTGATAAAATAACTCGGTATTGAATTTTATACGTTTGCTCTTCTAAGTATTTAAAAAAATCGTTTAAGCCCTGGAAATATTTATTTCCTGTCCATAGCAGTTCCTGGTTTTTTTTAGTTAGTTGATGAAATGGTTTGTGAATTGGAAAGTCGAACTTTGCAGCATTTTTAATTAATACATCTAGCCATTCTTTCATTTTCTCACCACGCCAAGGTGCAATTGCACCATCGTATACAGATTTACTTTTATCTGGTACAACTAAATCGGGGTCTATACCAATTACTCTACCATACCCTTCACAGGTTTTACATGCACCAAAGGGGTTGTTAAAACTAAAAAAATGCACCGATGGCTCTTCAAAAACAATTCCATCGGCTTCAAATCTATCGCAATACAAAGTTGTTTTTACTTTTTCTGATGCTGGTAATGTTTCATCAATAATGCAATCACCGTGTCCTTCGAAAAATGCTGTTTGTATAGAATCTGCCAAGCGTGCCTGCAAATCATCATCCGTATTATTTAATACAATTCGATCAATAAGCACTAATAAATCTTTGTTGCTTTTAAGTGGAACATTTTTTAATGTTTTATCTTCCACCATTTCTTCAATCTTCAACAAACTCTCTTTAAACTTTACACGCTTAAATCCTTTTTGTAAAAGTATAGCTAATTCTTCTTTAATATTTCTGCCTTTAATAGGTTGCAGAGGTGCATAAATAGTTATTACTGTTTCGTTTGGCAATGCAAGAACCTTTTCCGTTACGGTGTCAACAGTATCTCGCTTCACTTCTTTATTAGAAACTGGCGAATACGTTTTACCAATACGTGCAAACAACAATTTTAAGTAATCGTAAATTTCGGTACTTGTACCCACTGTAGACCTCGGGTTAGTAGCCGTCACTTTTTGTTCGATTGCAATGGCAGGTGCTATTCCCTTTATATAATCAACCTCAGGTTTATTCATTCTACCTAAAAATTGGCGAGCATATGAGGATAAGCTT
>JAGVEE010000291.1 GCA_020058405.1 Sphingobacteriales bacterium | reverse complement strand
CTAAACCAAGGAGCACCTTTCCAAAATGGCGCAATTATAACATATCTTGCAATTGGTTCATTATAGGCCAGAAAATTGGTTAGTCTACCCACAATTGAGAAAGGGGGGTTACAAAAATTTTTATAATCATTCCAATCTTATTATGCAAAGGCATCAACGCCACTAGTACCTTTTTCAAAAAAGAATGAGTTAAAAACAGGTAGTACATTGTTTACACTAGTTGCAAATCTATCTATATCTAAATGCCCAAAACATTGTTATATGTAATTAAATACATCTAAATTTAGTTAATAACAATCACCTACGTCCATTCTTGATATATAATCACTCACTGTATTTTCTTTGCCTTTAATGTACTATGGTACTAACGAGGCATTTAACTATAATAACATTTCTTACAATGTAAATACTCTATCTCTTACTGCTATGACTTTAGAAAATCGATTCTTAATAGCATACATGACACCAATATTGTCCGTTAGGAACCTAATATATTAATGTTGTAATTTACTAGAATGTACCTACAATGCTTCTAAAAGTGCATCAAATTCTCTTAAAGTCGAGCCTAAATTTTATTGTGTAAGGGTAAATGTCCCATGACCTAGATCTGATGAAATAGTTTGCGTTAAGTCCATAGTATGTATGGTTGCACAGTTTTATTGCGGTTAAATTATATGTACATGAGAGCCCCATTAATACTTAGAGGCATCTGTTACTATTACACACGATACTATTTTTGATGATTCTGGTGGATACCAAGAACGGCCAACATCTGTACTCTTAATCTTACACCAAAAATTTTGTAGTTCATTCATTGATTTGTTAGATAGTCTAACATTGGTCTGGTAATGCCAGCCTTATTCAGAATTTAAATCGCAATACAATTAAATCAAGTGTAATTTTGCGCTAGGTATCGCGAGTGCAGTAGATTACAGATAACCAATAACTCTAGCTAATAATTTTTTATTTACTAGCCTTCTATTTTACTTCGCTAATTATATAACTTCTTGAGATTTTTACTTAATCTTTTTATATTGCTTAGTAGTTAATAAGAATAGTTTTTTCGTACAGCATAACTAGAAACCTAGGTGATCGATTTTTGATATTGGTACAATTTAAGATTTCGACACTTGAAAACAAACTGATAATTTTAAAAACATATCTATGATACACGCCACTAAAATGCTGGTAAGCTCAAAGGAATATGCTCCGGCTAAAAAATCATCTAAAAAGGCTGTTACGAAAGTCGATTATAATTATTACTCATATTATTTCACTAGGAACACGTCATTTGTTACTATACTAGGTGCGCGAATAGCGTTAAGCAGTTACTTTGCAAATTTTGTGAACACGCCAGGTGACGGTGCCCAACCAAATGGTAATCCAACACACTAATAAAATTTTCTATCAACTTGAAATTAGAAGTATACTTATATGTCTTCACTGATCGCTAAATGATGATATGCATCAGATATATCTAGTGATACCAAATATTCTAAGCTTTTACTTGCATATCTTAGAACAGATAAATTTTCAAATGATACTTTCTAGAAATTGAAATGTTTATTTACTTTTTATAGGTCTATTACTAGTCTAAATCCTCCTTACGATTTTGGTACAAAAAAACTTCTTGATACATACTAACGTTCCTACTGTGGTGCGCTAATTTCGATAATCGCTCCCGAGGCAAGATAGTGAGGTAATAACGAATTTTACCAGTATTACAATTGTTCTTAAGTATGCTATATTTACTTTTGAAAAAACCTGTTAATTTTAAACTCTACTGGAAAGTGTACACCATGTTCAATCCAATCTAACACAAACTTTTGACAACCTATGTTACACCACATGTCTATTTTTTCTCTCAGTTAAATATATAACGGTTTTTCATGATGAATATTAGCCGAATCTATTTAATAACTTGGTACTTATAATCCAAACTAGCGTAATAGTTCAACACTACTCTGTACTTACTATTCGTTGGTATTTCCAACATCGGGATTACCCCAACCTACTTCACAATATGTTGTATCTAGTTCAAAATCATCAGGATTTATTTATGATTATATTATTTCTCTACCTTGGTGTTGTAGATTTTTATACAAGTTTTCATCAAAATTATCGTCTTCCATTGAAGCGCAGTGACTTATGATTGTCATTAAAAGTATCATTAGTATTTTTAAAATACTTACGTTAAAATCACTGGTGCTTGCTCTAGTCCTAGGTAGGTGTGCGGAAGTTTGGTCCTGATTGGGTCTGCGATGTAATATAAGAACTGCGTTAATTCTAAAAGCTGTTATATCTATCCGCTCGTCCTCTAAAATTAGAGTAACCTCTAAAGTTGGAATATGTAGAGGTATTAGTTCTACCTCTACCACGTCTATAATTGTTATAATTAAAATTATTATATTACTTAGATGTACTAGCTTGATGTCGCAACCTTTCAGTTACCTACTTAGTTACGATAGTAGCAGCTTGGTTTTCAATGTCAATCGCTTCTTTACCTTTGTACAAGCAACTACTTTTACGTTTATATTTTAATTAAGCCAGCTATCTAACTACAGAATCATCACTACCTAATTATTCAACTTCAACTAATCTTTTAAGTTATTACTGTACATTTGTCCACATACACGCTGTAACAATAGCCAGCGAAGTAAATTACTCTTTAGGAAGCGACGGAACATGTAAATTTAGCAACATTTCGCACGAACAGTCAAATAACCATGAAGATGTTCTGTAAACATGTTAAAATTCATGATATTTTTACTTTTCATTTCTCCTTAATAAATCTTATGCCTCATTTGATACTTATTCCACATCAAAATCTCCAAAGTTCATTACAAATCTAGGACGTGGAGTAGGGTTACTGTGTTAATTGCTAAACTTAGATATTGAAGTGGTCAATTCAGATAACATAGTAGAATCAAACTTATCTGGAGATTAGGTACCTTTAGCTAATTGATTACAATATTCAATAATTTTTTCAATAGTTTTTATGTTATTACCTACATACTCTAGGATATGTTCACTAGTACGTGCAGTTTCCATATTTGGATTACTTACTAAAAATTAACCCGACACAATGTTCAATCCATGTAATTGCATGATTTACATCAATTTTTCAGCATTAAATTCCACAATAGAATACTACTATTTTATGTTTCCAATAAACTTCCCTATCTACCGATAGAACAATTACTCTGTATCTTCATTGGTATCTTCATATTAGTCCAAGATTTCTTCATTTTGCTACTTTGGCGGCAGTTGCTGGATGCCATGTTGAGTCTCTTCAGTCTCATCTTAGCCATGTGGGACTTCAACTCTTACTGGTTAGTTTAATTCAGGCATTACTGCTTCTTCTTCTTCTTCAAAAATAGTGGGTTGCTAGGTTGCTGCTGGGACATTGTTGAGGATGTCTGCGTTTGACAATCTGTTCAGTGAAGCTGTTCTTACCATACTGCAATATCAAAGATGTTAGAGTGCACTAGCAACAAATGTAACCAAAACCTACCAAATATAAATAATACTTAAATACTGGTTAAATAATAATTATTAATACTAAATGTATGTTTAGTTTGAATTTTATTATAAATCTTTTATACCTAATAACATAATGCAAGCAACAAGGCTTGAGAGACAATTATGAATGATCATTTCAAAAACCAAAATAAAAAACTATAGATCCACAAATAAATTACATTTATGTAGTATGCTATCTTTCACTGGTTCCTTGCTGCGTGTCCCTATTGTTT
>JAGVEE010000128.1 GCA_020058405.1 Sphingobacteriales bacterium | reverse complement strand
TCCTGTGCTCTTTATCAGCGATGAAGCGTTGAGCCTCTTCAAAGTCTTCATGAGTAAATTCGATATTTTTGATTTCAATCCAGAAATAGAATTAGAATTTGCCGATGAGCAAAAAATGAATTTTAAAGTAAGTGCAGTTAGTAAAGAGTTTGTATTAAAAAATGCTGATTTTATTACATTACACGTGCCTGCTATAGATGGCAAAGCGGTTATAGGTGCAGAAGAGTTAGCCATGATGAAAAAAGGTGCAGCTATTGTAAATTGTGCTCGTGGTGGCGTTATTGATGAGCAAGCGTTAATAACTGCTTTAGATAACGGACATTTATCTTTTGCAGGATTAGATGTGTTTGAAAATGAACCAACACCTTCCCCGGAAATTCTTTCGCATGCTAAAATATCCTTAAGCCCACACATAGGCGCTGCAACAAATGAAGCCCAAGAACGCATAGGAGTGGAGCTTGCACATCGCATTATTGAAGAATTGAAAAAGTAATAGAATGCCTAAAATAAAAGCATTTAAAGGAATTCGACCGGCAGCTGATAAAACTTTGCAAGTGGTTGCAAAACCATTCGATCAGTTTTATACAGATGCTGCCAAAGAAATTTTGCAAAACAATCCTATTTCATTTTTACATACCATAGAGCCTTTAATAGATAATCATTATTTAAGAGGCTCTCGTGAAGAAATAATTTTCAAAAAAGCCAAAGATTTTTTCGAAGAGTTTTTGGAAAATCAGGTATTAATGCAAGATGCTAAAGAGGCAATTTATATTTACCGAACGTTTAACAAAGGTCATTGGCAAACGGGCATTTGGTGCATTACTGCAATCGATGATTATTTGGATAATACCTTACGAAAACACGAACATACAAGAGCCGATAGAGAGAAAGATTTAATTGAATACTTAGACAATACCGGAATAGATGCTAACCCAGTATTGGTAACCTATGCTGGAACTCCGGTAACTCAAAGCATCATCAACAAAACCATAACAGAAAAACCACTCGTAGATTTTTTTGCCGATGAGCAAGAACATCAACTTTGGATGATTAATGATGAAGAAACAATTAATACGCTTTTAAGCGAGTTTGCTTCTTTGCCAGCTTCCTATATAGCAGATGGTCACCATCGTGCAGCAGCGGCTTCCTTAGCGGGTATACAGCGTCGTAAAAACAATTTAAAACACCGTGGCCACGAAGACTATAATTTTTTTACTACACTGTATTTTACATTCGACCAATTGTTGGTGTATGAATTCCAACGTTTAGTTAAAGATTTAAACGGTTTAAGTGTTGATGAATTTTTTCAAAAGTTAAAATTGATTTTTGAAATTTCAGAAATAGAAGAATCTAAACCAAAAAATGCACATGTATTCCACATGTATATTGAGCAAAAATGGTACGAGCTAAAAATCCCTGAATCACTATTAAACATTAGCGATCCGGTAGCACGTTTAGATGTAAGCATACTTCAAGATAAAATATTAAACCCGATACTTGGAATTGAAGATCCACGTAGAGATAAGAGAATTAAATTTGTAGGTGGTGTAACATCAGTACAAGATGTTGTAAAAATGGTTGATAGCGGGGAAATGAAAGTTGCCTATTTTTTATACCCAACGTCTATTGATGAATTAGTAGATGTTGCAGATGCAGGGAGCGTAATGCCTCCAAAATCTACTTGGTTTGAGCCAAAATTACATTGTGGCTTATTAATTCATAAAGTTGATTAATTAATTTATTCGGCTTCTTCTTGAAAAAATTCTTGAAGTGCTCCGAAATAATATACATCCCAGCCATTTGCAAAATCTTCATAATCATCATCAGGAATATTAGTATGCGTTAGTTCTACAGAAGTAGTGCCTACTTTCTTTCCAGGGTGTAATTTCATAGTCACAATAGAATCGTCTGTTATGCCTTCAAAATACCAATTCTGAACAATCTTTTTATTTTCTTCGAACTCTACATTTTTACCACAAATATCACCGTCCCATAGTGAAAACTCTGTACCTGGTTCTGTACTCATGATGGCTTCTGTACCTGTCCACAAATAAATAGTGGTTGGTACTGTTAATGCTAAATACACTTGGTCTGGTGTGGTGGGTAATTCGTAATATTTTTTGAAGTTCTTCATCTTTCAAATTTATAAAAGGTAAGGTTCGCCTTTTTTTGCAATTTCAGTATTAATTCCCATTAATTCAACATTTGCTTTTAAGGCTTCCATCGATTCCTTTTCGCCGTGTACTAAAAATACCTTTTTCAGGTTTTCCCTTTTTGCCGATTTTATGTAGTTTATTAAACCCTCATGGTCGGCATGTGCGCTAAATAAATCGGTTTGTTTAATACCCGCAAATACTGATAAATCTCTTCCATTTATTTTTACAATGGGCGCACCGTCAAGCAATCTTCTGCCCAAGGTTCCTTTAGCACAATACCCAATAAATAAGATGTTGGCGTAATAGTTCTGTATGTTATGGTATAAATGGTCTTGTATTCTTCCACCTTCTAACATGCCTGCAGAAGAAATGATAATGCAAGGTTCAAAGAAATTAGAAATCTGCTTACTTTCTTTTAAGGTCTCTACATATTTTAAGCCATCAAATTCAAATTCATCTCCAAATTTTTGAAAAAATGTTTGGGCTTCTTCGTTTAATAATGCGTGATGTTTTCTATACACTTCTGTACCTGCCATGCCCATGGGGCTATCAACAAATACATCAATTTTAGGTAGCTTTTTATCTTTAAAAATTTTATGTAAAGAGTATACCAAAGCTTGCGTTCTACCAATACTAAATGCCGGAATAATAAGCCTTCCGGGTTGTTTAATGCATGTAGCTTCTATGTTTTCAATTAATACTTCTTCAATAGTTTTATCTGTTGTATGTAAACGACCTCCGTAAGTAGATTCGCATATTAAATAATTACATCCCTCTAAATATTTAGGATCACTTAAAATCGGATAATTTTTTCTGCCAATATCTCCACTAAAAACAATTGTTTTTTCTATTCCATCTTCAACAATTTTCAATTCAATTGCAGCAGCTCCTAACAAATGCCCAGTAGGAATAAATTTAAGATGCACATCTTTTTTTATCTCAAATGTTTGCTCAAATGGAATGGTAACAAAACGATCTAAGGTTTCCATTACATGTTTGTGCAAGTACAAAGGGCGTTCATGAAACTCGTTAAAAGATTTTCGTTTATGATGATGTTTTTTCTTTTTAGCTTTTTCTACAAAAATATTTACGGAATCGCTGAGTAATAATTCCGATAAATCTTTTGTTGCGGCGGTGCTTAAAATTTGCCCGCTATAGCCATGTTTCACGATGGTTGGTAAGTTGCCGCTGTGGTCTATGTGTGCGTGTGTTAACAGTATAAGGTCGATGTCTTCTACATCAAAAGGGAAATAATCATTTAATTGGTTGTTTTTTTTATTCTCATAATCTAACCCGCAATCGATTAAAATTTTATATCCATCTTGCAATTCAAGCATGTGCATGCTTCCTGTAACTTGTTCTGCGGCACCCCAACTTATAAATTTCATTTAGCTTAGTTTTCTTGTAATTGTAGTTGACTTAAATACCTGTACAAACCAGAGTCGTTATTCATTAGTTCTTGGTGTGTTCCTATTTCTTTTACCTTCCCATCATCTACCACAATTATTTGATCAGCCTCTCTAATGGTTGATAATCGATGTGCAATAATTACCGAAGTTCTGTCTTTCATTAATATTTGTAAAGCTTCTTGTACCAAGCGTTCAGATTCGGAATCTAAACTACTAGTAGCTTCATCAAGAATTAATATAGATGGATTTTTTAACAAAGCTCTTGCAATAGCAATTCGCTGACGTTGTCCGCCAGAAAGTTTTATACCGCGTTCGCCTACTACTGTTTGGTAGCCTTCGGGGAAAGAACTTATAAAATCATGTGCATTTGCTTTACGTGCTGCTTCATAAATTTCTTCATCTGTAGCAGTAATTTTTCCGTAACAAATATTTTCTCGTATGGTACCTCCAAACAGTAATACATCTTGTGGCACAATCGCAATTTGATTTCTGATGTCGGATAAACTGTATTCGTTAGCATTTACACCATCAAATAAAATTTCTCCTGCATCCGGATTGTAAAAACGTAAAAGAAGAGAGGCGATAGTAGATTTACCTGCTCCACTTGGTCC
>JAGVEE010000052.1 GCA_020058405.1 Sphingobacteriales bacterium | reverse complement strand
TTTTATTGGATTGTTGCAGAAATTTCTGGCCATAAATTTTACCCCGATACGGATAGGCATTATTTTGATTTAGTAGAAAAAACCATTGGCTCTGAAGTAGAAGTTGCAAAATTCAAATCAAAATCATGGTCGGAAGGCTCGGCAAACATTGCAAACTTTGAAACTCAAACTGGGCAAACGTTTCAATCGGGCATACAAGTACTTATTAAAGTTAAAGTAGAATACCACTCTTTGTATGGCTTGTCTTTAACATTGATTGATATTGATACCACTTTTACATTAGGCAATATTGAAAAGCAAAGAAGAGCGACTCTTCAAAAATTAGTGTCAGATAATTCTGATTTTATAAAGTTTATAGATGATGAATATATTACACGTAATAAAGAATTAGAATTGCCATTGGTTATACAACGTATAGCTCTTATTGCTTCCCCCAATTCCGAAGGCTATTCAGATTTTATACATACCATCAAAAACAATCAACACGATTATAAATTTGAAGTTGATAATTATTTTTCGACTGTACAGGGTAGAGATGCCGAAAAAGAATTAATAAACACTTTAATAAGCATACATCAAAGCAATAAAAAATATGATTGTGTGGTTATGATTAGAGGCGGCGGCGCTAAAACAGATTTTTTAGTTTTTGATACCTATCATTTAGCCAGAGCCGTTGCAAAATTTCCAATTCCAATTATTACGGGAATTGGTCACCATAAAGATGTTAGCATTGTTGATTTAATGGCTCACAGCCCCACAAAAACCCCTACAAAATGTGCAGAATTAATCATCTCACATAATAAATATTTTGAGGAGGTAGTATTAAATATTCAAAATAATATATTGATAAAAGCACAGCAATTATTGAGCAATACAAAATCAGCAATACAAAACACTCAAATAAATTTAGTATCCAACGTTCAACAATTGCTCAAAAAAGAAAATTCAGAAATAGATAATTTAAACAGTAACATTATTAATTTTTCAAAAGATTATTTAAGTGAAAAAAATAATATCCTAATTTCCGAAACTATTTTATTTACTAATAAACCGCAACTTATTATAAACAGGAAACTTCAACTTGTAGAATATATTAACCACAATATTAAAACACAATCTGGTAAAAATATTTCAAATAAAACTGCAGTATTAAATCATTACGTAAAAGTAATGAAGCTAATGAGCCCGGTTAACATTTTAAAAAAAGGCTTTGCAATTATTAGTGTAAATGAAAAAGTAATAAACACAACAGATGCAATCGAGATTGGCGATGTATTAAAAATTAATATGTATAAAACAGAGCTAGAAGCAGAAGTAAAAAACAAAACAACCACAGATGGAAAAAAATATGACGTATGAGCAAGCATTCGATGAGTTAAAGAATATTGCTACAGAAATTGAAGACGAAACTGTTTCGGTAGATGTATTAGCCGATAAAGTTAAACGGGCATCAGAATTAATAACTTTTTGCCAAAGTAAATTAAGATCTACGGAATCTGAAGTAAATAAAATTATTAAACAAATGGAAAGAAAAAGTATTCCGGAATAATGAATGTTTGTTTAAACCCTAATTTACGCATTTCACACTATAAAAAAACCTGCATATATGCAGTTGTGCCTCTAACATTTTTGCTATAAATTGCATAAAATTTATTGGCAATGGAAGAGAAGATGGAAACAGAAAATAGCAATTCAAATTTTGAACTGGCAGAGAGATTTATAAATAATACAAAACGCCATGTGTTTCTAACTGGCAAAGCGGGTACAGGAAAAACTACTTTCTTAAAAAGAATCACACAAACCACTCATAAAAAAACTATTATTGCAGCTACCACAGGTATAGCAGCATTAAATGCAAATGGGGTTACCTTGCATTCGCAATTTCAATTGCCATTAGCTTCTTTTATTCCGGCTAGAGTAGAGTTTCAAGCAAGCTTTAATGCAAACTTCGAATCTCAGAACACTATTCTCAGACACATGCGCATGTCTAACGAGAAAAGAAATATAATACGCGAAGCCGAATTACTTATTATTGATGAAGTGAGTATGCTGCGTGCAGATACTCTAGATGCAATTGATTTTATACTTCGTTCAGTTAGAAAAAATCAACATTCTTTTGGTGGCATACAAGTATTGTTTATTGGCGATATGCTGCAACTACCACCCATTGTTAAAGATTCGGAATGGGAGGTGCTATCAAAATACTATACCAGCATTTATTTCTTTAATGCCAAAGCTTTGGAGAAAGATAAACCTATTTATATTGAGTTAGATAAAATTTACAGACAATCTGATACTCGATTTACAGATATTTTAAATAAAGTAAGGTATAATACGTTAACTCAAGAAGATGTTAGCTATTTAAATTCTTTCTATAATGAAAATAAAATCCAATCGAAAGAAGGATACATTACACTCACCACGCATAATATAAAAGCAGAAACCATTAACAAAGAGGAGCTGTCCAAAATAAACTCAAAATCATATTTTTATAATGCAGAAATAAACGATGATTTCCCAGAGCACATTAGTCCTACAGAAAAAAAATTAGAATTAAAAGTTGGTGCGCAAGTAATGTTTATAAAAAACGACCCATCGAGCGATAAACAATATTACAACGGTAAAATCGGAATGATAACCGAATTAGATGAGCAAAACATACGAGTACTAATTGACGGTAAAACGACTATAGATGTACCCGAATATACTTGGGAGAATATTAAATACACAGTTGATGAAGAAACAAAAGAGATAAAAGAAGAAATTTTAGGATCATTTAAACAGTATCCTTTAAAACTCGCTTGGGCAATAACCGTGCATAAAAGTCAAGGCTTAACATTTGAGAAAGCAATATTAGATGTGAGAAATGTATTTGCCTCTGGGCAAACGTATGTGGCGCTCTCTAGGTTAAAAAGTTTAGACGGTTTAATACTATCGTCGCCAATACAAATTAGTGGCATTAAAAACGACGAAACGATTATTGATTACGAAAAAAACAAAATAGAGACATCGGTTGCAAATGATATTTTACATTTTGAATCGTGGCAATACATTTTAGAGTATAATAAAAACGCATTCGATTTTATAAGCATTGAAAAAGTTTGGATGGATCATTTAGATACGTTTAAAACAGAAGAATCTAATAGCAACAAGTTAACATTTAAAGAATGGTCTATTAAACAATTACTTGTTCTGCAAAAAATTGCAAATATAGCCGAGAGTTTTAAAACGCAATTAAACGCACTTTACCAATCGCAGGATATACTTAAATTACACCAAAGGTTGTTCGATGCTAATAAATATTTTGAGAAAGAACTTAGGCAGTTTTGTATTTCTATCACCGAACACAGAGAGGCCATTTCGGATTTAAAAAGAATAAAAACCTATTTAAAGGAATTAGACGAATTAGAGTCGGTTGTATTTCAAAAAATTAATCACATTAACAAAGCTTATCATATTGTAGATGCTTTTATTTATAAAAAAGACATCAATAAAAATAATATAAAAGAAAGTTTAGACACCAATTGGAGGAAGTTTAACAAAACAGAAAAGCTTAAAGTTGAAAAAGTAAAAAAGAGCAAAAAAGATACTACAGAAGAAAAGCCAAAAGTTAAAAAAG
>JAGVEE010000321.1 GCA_020058405.1 Sphingobacteriales bacterium | reverse complement strand
GTAGGAAATAATTTCGATTTCTCTACGCCTGTTTGTTCTGTTAATGATTCTAGTGTTACTTCTTTGTTCTTAATTCTTAATACTCTATAAGTACGTTGCTTACCCTCTCTATCTTCTTTAGTTACATAACCTCTGTTTTGAACAGTTGCAATGGTTGGTGCGTATGTAGAAGGCCTGCCTATGCCAAGCTCTTCTAGTTTTTTCACCAAACTTGCTTCGGTATATCTTGCAGGAGGTCTAGAGAAACGCTCCATCGCTTTTAACTCATCTAAATTTAATGCTTGCTTTTCTGCAAGTACGGGTAACAATTTATTATCTGTATCGTCATCAATATTATTTACATCGTCTTCCTCATCAACAGATTCCATGTAAACTTTCAAAAAGCCATCAAACTTTAATACTTCACCTTGTGCAGTAAGTTCTTCTGGGCGTGTTGATATAGAAATTTTAGCGGTCGTTTTTTCAAAAAGTGCTTCCGTCATTTGCGAAGCAATTGCTCTTTTCCAAATTAACTCGTACAATCTTTTTTCTGCAGCATCACCGTCAACTGTGTGTACATCAAAGTATGTTGGACGTATTGCTTCGTGGGCTTCTTGTGCGCCGGCAGATTTAGTTTTGTATTTTCTTAATTGATGATATTGATTTCCGTAGGCGCTTAAAATTTCTTTTTCTGCTGCTTGCAAAGCTGTATCCGATAAATTTACCGAATCGGTTCGCATGTATGATATCTTACCTGCTTCGTATAATTTTTGTGCTACAGTCATTGTTCTCGAAACAGAGAAACCTAATTTTCTACTTGCTTCTTGTTGTAAAGTGGAAGTAGTAAACGGTGCAGAAGGAGTACGCTTTGCTGGTTTCACTTCTAAAGATCGAACTGCATAGCTTGCCGGTATACAATCTTTTAAAAATGTTTCAGCGTCGCTAACTTTTTGAAACCTCGAACCAAGTTCTGCCTTAAAGGTTGTTTTTTTAGTACCATCTGTATTAAACAAAGCCATTACTTTAAAACTGGCTTCTGCATTAAATACATTGATCTCTCGTTCTCTGTCAACAATTAAACGTACGGCAACCGATTGAACTCTACCAGCAGATAAGGATGGTTTTACTTTTCTCCATAACACTGGCGATAATTCAAAACCTACTAATCTGTCTAATACCCTACGTGCTTGTTGTGCATATACTAAATTGTAATCTATCGTTCTTGGGTTTTCTATTGCTTTTACAATGGCTGGTTTAGTAATTTCATGAAAAACAATTCGCTTCGTTTTTTTTGCGTCTAAGCCAAGTGTTTCAAATAAATGCCATGATATAGCTTCTCCCTCGCGGTCCTCGTCGGATGCGAGCCAGACCATCTCTGCTGCCTTTGCTAACTTTTTTAATTCAGATACTAATGCTTTTTTTTCTGATGGCACTTCGTATTGTTGTGCAAAATCATTTTCAATATCAATAGCATTATTCCCCTTCACTAAATCACGTATGTGACCGTAGCTCGACTTCACCATGAAGTCTTTGCCTAAATAGCCTTCAATTGTTTTTGCCTTCGCAGGCGACTCTACTATTAATAAATTTTTAGCCATAATCTTTATCCAGTACAATTAATTAATCCAAACTCACAGAATGCAAATAAACATAAAGAAATGACTAAGTGCAACATTCGGACACATTTAAGTAAAAAAGTTCTACACAAATTTTTAGCTAAATGTTTGTATTTCAATATACAATTGAAATACTAGGGGTTTAATTGGAAATCTTTTACCGCAATTAATTCATCGTATCGGTAACCAGTTCTCCTATAATACACCAATACTCGGTAATCATTTTGTGTATCGTAAAAATTTCCTTCCGTATTACTGTAATCAATAAAAGCAGATTTGAAACTCTTAAAACCAATCATATAATCGTAAATACCTTGTTTTAAGTAGATGTTTGCTTCGTAATTTCCAGAGTTGAAATTATAACTCATTTTAGATTTTTCATTAGCTTGCCAATTGTTAAATCTTCCCAATACGTAATAATCGCCATACGGATTTTGAGTTCCATAATCAAATGCTAAATGTACATGACCGTAATCTGCTTGGTAATCACTTTGCCCCATGTCTGATCTTTTAATGAAAAAATTTCCATTGTTATCAAACTCTTCCACATATCTCAAAGGATTTTTCGGGAAATCTTCCATTACAAATACATCCCAGGCAGTGTCTTGTTGTATACGAACCAATCGTTCGCCTAAAAAGCGGAAACTTCTAATGTCAAATCTTCTGAACTCATTCAAGCCATCGAAATCATTGGCATCTACATGGTCGTATGTAAATCTATCTGGTTCAAAAAACGAAGGCCTTCTGTTAATTTTTGCCGTTTTCCAATTATTGTTTTGCATTACAACCACTTTTAATTGATCAAAAGGATTATCGATTCTATAATCGGGAGATAAAATTTGTAAATCTAATTTCTGACGTTTGTTGCGTTCGTTTACGATGGTGCTCCTACGAAGTGTATGGTTTATTTGCACATTGTTTTCATAAATCATAAAACGAACACTAAACAAGGGTTTAGCATCATCACTACTATGAAAAACTTTTAAAATGTAATTGCCAGAAATTAAAAACTGTACATCGGTATTTGGGAATTGTAATTGATAATGTACATAGTTTTGGTTGGTGTTCGATGAGAATTTGTACTCCGTAATAAAGTTACGATTAAAGCCACGGATGTACTCCATGCTCGAAATAGCTGTGAGGTTCCATTCTACATCGCAATGCTCAATAGTATAAGAGTAGTTCGAATATTCATCATGAAAATCATCAAATTTTAATTGCAAAAAATCCGATGAGTTGAGTTGAATCATTGGGAATGATTGCTCAACTTTACTATTATACAATAAAACCGAATGTATATGTGCATCATAAACAGTGTCTTTTTGAATTTGAGCGTTTACACCCAAACTACAAACTAGAATAAATACAATGCACTTTATAAATTTCATTCGCTTTCTAATTCCATTAATTTTTCAGCTAATTCATCCCACTCCGCTTGTTTCTCAATAATGGTACGTTTTATTTTATCGTATTGATTGTTTAACTCTGTTAATTTTTGTGAATTGCTGTAGTTTTCTTCTTGCGAAAGTAAATCCTCTAACACTACTTTACTGGTTTCATGCGTTTGAATTTCCTTTTCAATTTTATCTAATTCAGTACTTAATTTTTTCTGAAGATTTTTCTTCTCGTCAGTAACTACTGGAGTCTTAGAACCTTTTTCTTTTTTCTCTTTTTTAACTGGCTCAAGTGCATCTTTCTTTTCTTTCTCTCTCTTAGTATTCCACTCTTCGTATTCTTTATACGTGCCTGGGTACTCTTTAATTTTTTCGTCTTCTATGTACCAGATTTTATTCGCTACTTCATCTAACAAATACCTATCATGGGATACAACGATAAAGGTTCCTTCAAATTGTTGTAAGGCTTGTATAAGTATGTTTACAGATTGAATATCTAAGTGGTTCGTAGGCTCATCCAGAATTAGAAAATTAGCATCAGAGGTAATTACTTTTGCCAAAGCCACACGTGATTTTTCTCCTCCAGAAAGTATTTTAATTTTTTTGAATACAGAATCTCCACTGAAAAGGAAACAACCTAACAAGGACCTGATTTCTGTTTCAGAATATTCGGGTGCAAAGTTTTTAAGTTCAGATAAGATGTCGTTATCTAAATGCAATGACTCTAATTGATTACAAGTATCT
>JAGVEE010000315.1 GCA_020058405.1 Sphingobacteriales bacterium | reverse complement strand
CCGGTTAATGCGTCTTTGTATGTAACGTCAACGGTGGCGTTGGTTTCAAAGCTTTCACCTAAATTACAACATGCTGCTTTTTTTAATTCTTTAATACCAATTATCTCGGTTTTTATGGGCTGCATAGAAATCATTACACCCGATTTTTCGAAATTAACATTGGCTTCTTTTAAAGTTACTAAACGAGTGAGGTGGATCATCACCATTTTATTGCTTACTTCAAAAGTATCGCTGCTGTATCCTATTAATTGAGTAATTAATCGTTTGTCTTTTATGCCAGAGCTGTCTAATTTAAACTTGCCCTTGGCATCACTCATGGTACTAATATTGGTATTAATCCAATAAACTGTAGCACCTTCAATAGCTTGGTGGTTACCGTCCATAATTGAGCCGGTAATGGTTTGTGCATTAAGTATTGGGCTAAATGCCATACTTAACATTACACAAAATATTATAAATATTGATTTTGATGTTTTCATTTTATTATTGATGTATAAACCTACAAATAAGATGCCTAAAGCATCCATTAATTTATAAAGGCTTATAATCAAATACGAAATATACTGTATAATATATTGATGTTTGGAGAGGAACGATCAGGGGGATCGGTAATTAAGAAAGTATAATTACTGCTCGTATTAGCAAACAGACCTGTATTAAATTCATTTACATAAGAAACAGCAAAGTAAAAAACGGGCAAGTCAATGGCGATAAAACTGAGCTCCGACTTTACAAATTGGTCTTCAATTTTTACGAGAACGTTTTGTTCTGCACAGCAGCTCATATCATTTTCTGATGAGGCAAGAGTGCCTTCCGCTTCGTCTGTATCCTCTGCACAGCAAGATTCGTTGGTATTAACCAATAAACTTGTTTCTTGTAATTCATCGTCGCAATAATGCGCATACACGGTGTACCCAACCGAATTGATCAGTAGGAATATAGCCATGCTTACAATGAATAGTTTTTTCACAATGCAAAAATATGTATAATTGTTATGTAAACGAAATTTAATGAATTTGATTATGAAAAGCTTAAAATTTGCACTGTTTTTAATTATTGGTGGATTATTAATTGGCCTAAGCGCGTGTAAAAATGAAAAAGAGCGTCAATATGATGAGATTGTATCTATAGAAAAAAGCCTATTTGGCGATCGCACTTCTTTTAACGATTCTATCGCTCGCATCTATTTAAGTAAAACAGACGCTTATATAAATAATTACAAACAGGATGAGCATACCCCCGATTTATTATTCAAATCTGGAGAAGTATTAAACGGATTACAGAGCTATACGTTTGCCATCAGAAAGTTTCAGGAAGTGTATTTGCTATTTCCAAAGCACAGTAAAGCATCAGAAAGTATATTTTTATGTGCTTTTATTTACGATACATATTTACAAAAATATGAAGATGCGGGAAGATATTACAGACTGTTTTTAAAGAAATATCCAAATCACCCTTTAGCAAAAGATGCTAAGATTTCATTAGATAATATTGGTAAAACACCTGCAGACTTGGTAAAAGAATTCGAGTTAAAAAATGATTCGTTGAATCAATAAGCTTCTACTTCAAAAACACCTTCTTCTTGTATTTTTCTGAAATAAACAGAATCTTCGGCAGTAGAAATATTTTGTATATATAGCTTTGCTCTACAACTTGGTAGAAGTCCATTTTTAGTAATCAATCTGTTAGAGAGTAACAATGCACGGGCAATTCTTACATCTTGCTTTTGCAACCTACATTGTGTTGAATTAAAGAAGAAATAAAAAATAAAATTCTCTCGCACATCTGTTGCTCTTAAACTTACTTCAGAAAGTAAGCTATCAGAACTAAATAATTTATTTAAAGAATCTAAATCAAAAACGATGTTCGGTTTTGGAGGGTTTAGCTTAGCAATTTTATCAACCAACTGCTGTGTATCATAAATATTTGTACTTATCAAAGGCTGTTTGCCATTACTAATATAAAGAATTAGTTTATGCTCAGAATCTTGTACTGCATTAAACAATTTATTTCGAATAGAAAACTGACTCGACAAGTTAGAAGCATCAGCATAAACCAGTAAAATTTTATCTTGAGCAATACAAAATGTTGTTATTAAAAATAAAGAAAGAAATAAAAATACTACTCTCATGTTTACAACTTTATACTTAAGCCAAAGCCTGCGTTCATATAATTAATAATGTATTGATGATTTAAGTTATTTAGCGTATTTATTGCTGTAGAATTATCACTCAAATTTAAACCACTTTCTATAAATAGTGTACCCATTGATTTTCTGTAATTTATTCCAAAATCAATATAAGCCTTGCGAGTAATTTGTCTTTTGTATCCAATACCAAAGCCATACGACATTACAATTGGATCTACCACTAAGGGTAAATTTCTGATTTCAAAATTATAGGCACCAAAATCATATACCCCATTTTCTTGAATAGTTAAATTGAATAAATAATCGTAATACCCGGCATACAAAGCGTCGGCATCTTGATTATATGTAGCAGAAAAATTTAACATTACATAGTAAGCTGCATTTACGAAAAAAGAATTTCTACCAAAAGTAATTCCCTTTTCTAGCACAAAGGGAGCTGTTAAATAAGTTAAGTTATGTTTCTCTCTAATATTGGATATTTTGTTGATGCGTAAATACGGGTCTCCATCAGGATCAATTGCAGCATACGTATTTGTATTGTTTAGCAGGTATGATGTATAGCTGAAAATATCTGCTCCACCTCCAAATTTCACACTCCAATACCCTTTTTCATTTACACGCCGCACTAAATCTAACATTATAAAATTAGAGAAAGACCCATTATTTATAATGTTTATACCAAAAGTATCACTGGCTAATTGCACTGCCGACTCTCCATTAAATACAACATGAAAATCAAAATCAGCATACGCCATCCATTTCCAGAAATTTATTTTGACAATATTTTTATCCTTTTCATCAAGCTTATTTTTCCGAATTGGAATGTAGTCTGGCACTCGGTATGTTTTATAAAATACAGGTTTCTTGTACGCTTGAAATAAAAACTCGTTACTAATATTAATATTTTTAAGCATTACATATCCCTCCTTATTTACAGGAAAGACTTTCCCCGAAACCAAAATAGTATCATTGGGCATGGCTGTTGTATTTCGAAAGCCTTTATATTGAGGATAAACTTGTATGTATTTTTCTCGTTTATCTAAACTAGTGATGTCATAAATTTTACAATCGTTAATTTTAAACACATAAATGATATCGATTTTTAAATTAAAAGTATCTGCGTAAGGTACATTTCTTTTGGTTACGCTACTAACATACTTTGTAGCAAATATGCTTAACATTGCATATTCATCTTCTACAGAAATACTACTTACATCATACGGTAAAATTTGCACATCTAAAAATCCTGTATCTGCATAATAATGTTCTATATATTTAATGTATTCTAATGGTGTAGTTTTTTCATGGAGATTATTTTCGGGCATTACATCATTTAAAAACTTGGTGGTACTTAAATGAAATAAGGTTTTAAATTGATTACGCTTTGTCAAAGTATCAAATTTCAAACAATCTTCATATTTTGAAATAAGGTGAAGGGCCTTAACATTTATTAACCTTG
>JAGVEE010000364.1 GCA_020058405.1 Sphingobacteriales bacterium | reverse complement strand
GAAGGAAAACCGCTTGGTGGTTTACCATCAAAAACAGAATCAGCAGATTTTGAAGAAGGTGAATCTCAAAAAGCAGTATTCTCTAATAAATCATTAATATTAGCAGGTGTGTCATTTTTACTTTTAGGTTTAATTATTCATTTTGGTTTAGATCAAAACTTAATATACACCTTAATATATGCCAGTGGTATTACCTTAGCTGGATTAATTATTTCGGATACATCTCTAACAAAAATTGAACGCGAAAGAATTTTCGTAATTTACATTGTTGCCTTTTTTGTTATCTTTTTCTGGGCAGCCTTTGAACAAGCAGGTTCATCGTTAACTTTTATAGCCGATAATCAAACCGATAGGAATTTCTTCGGATGGAACATGCCACCGTCTATGGTGCAAATATTTAACGGTTTATTCGTAGTTGCATTTGCAATTCCTTTCAGTATGTTATGGGATTACTTAAGAAGTAAAGACAGAGAGCCAATTTCTCCAATGAAACAGTCGTTCGGATTAGCATTAATTGCTATCAGTTATTTCATCATTGCGTACAATGTAAAAGATTTAGGCAACGATGGTTTATTAGCAATTAAGTGGTTGATTTTACTTTATTTAATACAAACTGCTGCCGAGTTATGTTTATCGCCAATTGGCTTATCATTAGTAGGGAAGTTAGCTCCTAAAAGATTTTCTTCTTTATTATACGGTGTATTCTTTTTATCAAATGCATCTGGATATGCATTAGCTGGGACACTAGGTTCTATTATGCCTGCAACAGGTGATAAATTTAATAAAGCAAAAGAATTAGGCATAGATTTGCAAGCGGTATTAGATAAGAAAGTTATTCCTACTGCAGAGCAATTACAGATTCTTGCAACCAACCAAATATCAGATCACAATCCGATTTTTGCAGGTTACGAAATTCATAATCTTTTTGAATTCTTTATGGTGTTTGTAATTTTAACAGGAATTGCATCACTCATCTTATTCGCACTAACTCCAGTATTGAAAAGAATGATGCACGGTGTGAGATAAAAATTATAGTACATAAAAAAAGGAAGCGAAAATTTGCAATAATAATTTGCATTTCTTCGCTTCCTTTTTTCATTTACGCATTTGCACATTTACTCATTTGCACATTTTCATATTTGCACATTTACTAATGTTTGCTAATAATTTCTCTCAACCATTTTAACATGGCAAAAATGGCTAATCCTGCTATAGTACAAGCAATAAAGTTTACTAAGAAAAAATTAGCTTTATTATCATAATTATCCCATAAAGATGAGAGTACACCCGATAATTTATTTCCGATAGATGTTGCTAAAAACCAGCCTCCCATCATAAGCGACGTTAATCGCACTGGAGCAACTTTAGATACTAATGATAAACCGATGGGCGATAAAAACAATTCGCCAATGGTTACTACACCGTAACAGCCAATTAACCAAATAGCAGAAGCTTTATCGTTTACTAAGTCTGTTGAATATACTGCTGCAACCATTACTAAGGTAGATAAACCCGTGACTAATAAACCCCATCCAATTTTTGCTGGGGTAGAAGGTTCTTTTCCCCTTAAGCGTAAAAAGGCAAAGAAGCTTAATACAATAGGGGTGAGTAATACAATGAAGAATGGATTAACCGATTGGAAAATTTCTGTGGAGAATAGTTTTGCCTCTTTATTTTCTGCTTCTGTTGGCCATTTTTCTGATGGTAAATTTTGGAAATAAGGATGCGGGCTTTGGATCATTACTTTATTGCCTTCTGCATCTTTAACTAATTTAAAATTCTGATCGTATTTAGGGTATTCGGCTGTATCTGTACTAACCGTTTGTATCATGCCAAAGGGTTTTACAATGGGTTCTACACTTGCCGGGATAGTACGTTCTGTATAGGTTTCGGCAAAAGTAGTTAAGGCAGATGCATTTTGTTTAAACACTGCCCAAAAAATAATCACCACTCCGAAAATAGAAAGCAAGGCTGCTATTTGTTTACGCTCTTGTTTCTCGGCACGCATCATCAAATTAATGTAAAAAATAATTACTGGCACGCAAGCAATTATAAATGCATCGGTAGAATCTGTTCCGAAAATATTTCCAGGGATGAACCAACCAATTGCACCAAATATTAATGCCGGTGCAAATACATACATAAATACTTTTGTAACGGATAAATCATTTTCGCCCGCTGGTTTTTTAATGTCGGCATCTTTAATATGTTTAGTACCCGACAAAAACCATAATGTACCTACTAACATTCCAACACCTGCTGCTCCAAAAGCATAACCCCAACCGTACTCATTACGCATGTAGGCTGCCACGAAATTGCAAATAAAAGCACCTACGTTTATACCCATGTAAAAAATATTGTACCCGGCATCTTTCTGATCTTTGTACTCTGGTGTTGAATATAAATTACCTAAGAGTGTAGAAATATTTGGTTTGAAAAATCCATTACCTACAATAATTAATAATACTGAAACCCAAAAGGCCGTCATGTTCGGAATGGCTAATCCAAAATAACCTGCAGCCATTAACACGGCGCCAATTAAAATAGATTTTCGATATCCTAAAATTCGGTCGGCTAATAAACCTCCTAGAAATGGAGTTAAATAAACCAGTCCGAGGTATGTACCTACAATATCCGAAGCTTCTTTTTTATCTAAGCCCATGCCACCTTTTGCTCCATCTGTTAAATAGAGTAGGAGGATTCCTAACATTAAATAATAACCAAAACGTTCCCACATTTCTGTGAAAAAGAGAACGTATAGTCCTTTAGGGTGTTTTGTTTTTGACATATTGATTATTATAAGTTG
>JAGVEE010000124.1 GCA_020058405.1 Sphingobacteriales bacterium | reverse complement strand
TAGTGTGCTAGTATGCTAATTTGCTAGTGTGCTAGTTGGTGCAAACTTCCAAAACTGTACAATGTAACTTGTATTAGCACACTAGCATACTAACACACTAGCACACTAACGCCTGCCATGGGCCGAGGTTTTGTACATTCGTGTGCCCTGCATTGCGTAAAAGGCTTTGAGCTATACCTGCTCTTCCACCGCTTCGGCATACAAAATCTACTTCTTCATATTGCATCAAATCTTGCAATTTCATTGGAATTTGGTCGAGTGGTATGTTTATCGAGCACTGAGCATGACCATCGTATTCCCATTCTTCTATACTGCGTACATCAACTTTTATTGTTTTCATCTTTTTAATTTTTTTATTTGATGTTACAAAGGTATAGGCTGCTTATTTTAGAATTGGTAACAATAGTTACTTTCGAAAGATGATGAATTCGAAAGGTAGTGAATTCGAAAGGTCGAATAGTAGAATGGTCGAATAGTAGAATGGTAATTCTACATTAAAATGACAGAATATAATATGAATCATGGTGTTATCAAAAAAAAAGCATTTAATTTTAGCTTATAATTAAAATAATATGTTGAA
Source organism: Sphingobacteriales bacterium (assembly GCA_020058405.1). Taxonomy (GTDB): domain Bacteria; phylum Bacteroidota; class Bacteroidia; order Sphingobacteriales; family Sphingobacteriaceae; genus CAJBVG01. The sequence continues at coordinate 3,345 of JAGVEE010000124.1, read as the reverse complement.
AAAATATACGATTTTGCTTTGCTTACTACTTTTAATTGGCTCGAGTTTAAAGGCCGAACATTTGGCAGGTGGAAAATTCAGTTATCAAAAAATCAATAAAACTACTCTTAAAATCTTATTTGAATTAGAGAGAAACTGTGGCACTGGTGGAGCTAATTTTGAATCAGAAATGCGTATAGGCATCTATAGTAAATCTACTGACCAACTAGTAAGAAATCAAATATTACTTAGAAAATCAATTAGACCCTCTGTTTACCCCTTGAATTGCGACAATTTAAATAGATGTTTAGAAGTAGGAACTTTTGAAGGACTCCTTGATATAACGTTGTTAAATTATGATAGTAATGGATATTATATAAATTGGGAACGTTGTTGTTTAAGTAATTTGGTAATGAATATTGTAGATCCTGGAGGAACTCCTTATTCAGCTTATATAGAAATTCCCTCAATAATTGTCGACTCAAATTTTATTAATTGTAATAGCCCAAAGCAAAGTCAAATATTCAATCCTCTGGTTTGTGTAAATTTCCCTTTTAATTATGATTTACATTATACAGATCTAGACGGCGATTCGCTTTCATATCGATTTATTGTTCCATTGGCTGGGGGCTACACTAGTCAATTTAATCCTAGCCAGAATCACGGACCAATGCCATATGATTTAATTACATATTATCCATTCTTTAATCAATTCAATTTTTTAAATGCAGATAGTGTTCCAATATTGAATGCTAAAACAGGTATTCTTTCTTTAACACCCAAATATGCTGGGAATTTTGTGTTTTGTTATGCTGTAGACGAGTTCAGGAACGGCAAAAAAATTGGAAGTCTCTATCATCAATCCTCTCTAATTAGTAATATTTGCAGTTCGTATATAATAGAACAACCACAAAATAAATATTCAAAAATAAACGATACTGTAATTTTTAAAACTAAACATAATAACTCCAATGCTACATTACAATGGGTAATGGATAATAACGATGGGAATTTTATAAATCTATTAGGTGAAACCCGAGATAGTTTAGTTTTAAACATACTAGATACTAGTTTAAATTATAATAGATTTAAATGTATTTTTAATATAGGATCTTGTTTACAAGAAACTAATCCAGTTACTTTATACTTACAAAGTACAATAGGCATCAACTCTCAAACTAAACAAGCCTTAATAGTATATCCAAACCCTAGCAACAGCTTGGTAAAGTTATCTGGAGGCAATTACAATTCGGTAAAAGTGTATTCATTAGATGGTAAGTTGTTAATTCAATCTGATTTAGAGAATATCGTAAACATTAGCACTTTAGAAAAAGGAATTTATTTGATTAAAGCCGAAGACAAATACGGGCAAACATATTTTGCGAAGATCCTGAAATCGGAAGAATAGACTGGGTTATTAGGTTAATAAGTTATTGGGTTATTGGGTTATTAAGTTACTTCGGTTAATTACTAGAGACTAATAACTTATTAACTCAATAACCTATTAACCCAATAACTCAATAACTTATTAACTCACAAAAAAAGCCGCAAACAGTAATACTATTTGCGGCTTTGCCTTTGTACCTAGGGCGGGAATCGAACCCGCACGACCTGTAAGGGTCACAGGATTTTAAGTCCTGCGTGTCTACCAGTTCCACCACCTAGGCATCTTCAAAAAAAAATCCTCTCTTACGAGAGGTGGAAGATTGAGCGAAAGACGAGATTCGAACTCGCGACCCCGACCTTGGCAAGGTCGTGCTCTACCAACTGAGCTACTTTCGCTTTTCTGATTGCGGACTGCAAATATAGAGTTTTTAGAATAGCTGTCAAGAAAAAATTGAAAAAAATGCCTTATAGCCTGTTTTTCAACCCCAAAAAATTAGCTAATTAGCTAATTAGTTAATTAGCTAATTAACTTCAGCCCATCATAAGCTAAAAACATCCCCTCTGGTAATTCTGCTTGTACCTCATCATGCAATCCTAATTGATGAGAGATATGAGTAAAATAGGTGCTTTCTGCTCCCACCTCTTGTGCCAATGCAATTGCCTCTGCTAAAGTAAAATGAGAAATATGCTCTTCTTTACGCAGTGCGTTTAATACTAATATTTTTGAGCCCTTAATTTTTTGCTTTTCTTCTTCAGATATAGTTTTGGCATCGGTTATATAGGTAAAGTCGCCTATCCTAAATCCAAATACCGGTAGTTTAAAATGCATTACCCTAATTGGCAATACTGATACCCCTTGCACCACCATTTCTTCGTTTGGTATATCGTGTAAAACAACTCGCGGAATGCCGGGGTAATTTATTCCCGAAAAAATATAAGAAAATTCGTTTTTTAAAGCTGACTGAACACGTTGCTCTGCATAAACATCTATTTCCCTATCTTGTTTAAAATTGAAGGCTCTTACATCGTCTAAGCCCGCCACATGGTCTTTATGCTCGTGTGTAAATAAGATGGCGTCTAACTGATGTACTTCTTCTCGTAACATTTGCATTCTGAAATCTGGACCAGAATCTATTACGAATACTTTGTTGTTTACCTCTACCATAACAGAGGTACGTAATCTATTATTCTGATAATCGGGAGAAGTGCATACCTCGCATTTACATGCAATTACAGGCACACCTTGTGAAGTTCCAGTACCGAGAAATGTAATTTTCAAAACTCAATATTAATTACGTATGCTTTGTAAAAATTTTAATTGATTTTCGTTTAGTAAAGTTTCATCAATACTAATTTGTTGAAGTATTTCGGCTAAGGCTGCAATTTTTACATCCATGGTGGCGAACTTATTTACCACCACAACTTTGGCCTCTAAAATTAAGCAGGAGCCTGGTTTAAAATTCCCCTTTTCATACCTAACCTTGTATTGTAGTGCTTTAAATAATTCTTCAATTTTATCTAATGTACTTTGCGAAATTTTCATATCCTTATCTTAAATCTACAACCTCTACTCCTGGGTATTTTTTAACATCAAACATAAAAGTACTTGCATTTACTGCAAAATTGGGAGTAAATGTTTTAATCGCATAGGTATAGCGATTGCCATTTTTATCAAAAATTACACTTTTTACAATTTGCTTAGTTGTTTTATCTATCGTTAATTTTATTTTGAAAAACTCTTTTGTTTTATCTGTTGGAGTAAGCTCTAAATTTTGAACCAGTTTGCCTCCTACTTTTTTTTCATCAATAAATTTATACAAAAAGCCTTTCTCGTACATCGTAAATATTTCTGATGGTTTAATACCTTCTGCACTCGGATCTACATCGTTTACTTGCACTTCTTTTGCTTCTTTCATATAAGTCCATACAGTTTTTGCATCGCTTATTACTTCTTGACCTGCAATACTTAATCGGTATTTA
>JAGVEE010000184.1 GCA_020058405.1 Sphingobacteriales bacterium | reverse complement strand
ATAAATTAGCGCCAGAACCTGCTCCAGCAAAAGTGCCATCAGCAATGCCTTCTTTAATCCAGTCAATTAAATCTATAGACGCCAATGACGGAACTCCTGAACCCCATATATCTTCTAAACGAGGTTCGTATATATGAAGGTTTTCTTGAATGAATATTCTATTAATCATTGATTAAATTGTGTTTAATCACACAAAGAAGTGGTGACAACAATTTTACCGTCTTTTACTTTTTTAGTGATTGTATATGTTTCATATAATGCAGGAGAGACTGTAGTTAATTTGTACACAGGCGGTTGAGCGTCTTGGCTCAATGTTTGTTCTACTACCGTTTTAGTAACAGGCGCAATCCATATGATACACCATTCGTCACAGTTGCCATTAAATTTTTTAATAACTTTTTCGTATCCTTCAGATATTATTATTGTTTTCTGTATATTCTCGTAAATCGCTTCAGTGCCTGCTGAAATTAATTCCCAACGCATAACAGCATCTTTAACTTTGACCTTCTCTGTTGTAGTGAGTAATATTTCTTTTACGGGTATAACTTTAGTGCAAAATTGTTGCGCATTTAATGTTATGCCAATAAACAAAAATAAGATTGTTAAGATTTTCTTCATTACTTAAGTATTCTTTTTTATTTAAAATAGGCTCTTAAGCTTTTTAAAGCATTAAGAGCCATTAATTTTAATTATCCAACAATTGTTATGTTCGATAATGGAACTGCTGCTAAAGCATTTAAAACAACGCTATTTGTAAGCATTGTAGCGCCTACTGCTTTTACTATAACTGTTTCACCAGAAACATCTTCAATAATAGAGATTTCTATTGCTTTAGGTGTTACTAAGTTTAGGTTATGTGTAATCGTATTATTACCAGCAATCAATGCCTGTTGTACATAAAACTTGGCAGGAGATGTATCGCTTGCCGCTACCCATGCTGTACCATTCCATGTAAATGCAATATACTTAGAAGCAGGAATAACAGAACCACCAACAGTGATTGCTACCGTACCAATATTCTGAATATAAATGATTTGCATATCCGTTGTAGTTGTCGGCGCAGGCAATGTTACGACAATACTAGCAGTGGTTTGATTGATCGTAAATGCTGATGCAATATCAACAGTTGCTGCAGCGGTACCCAATGCAGCATTGGCTGCGAAGTTAACTAATGCAACTCTTTGTAATTTTAAAAAACTACCTATAGTCATGTTTAAAAAGTTTAATATTTAAATATATTTAAAGAATACTTTTGCAAGTATATTTTTATCCAACACCAATTAAAGCCCAAAAAGTTCCATTGCTCTGAAAAGTATATCTTCGAGTACCAATAGTTGTGCCAAGTGTCGTGTTGCTTGCTACTACGCCTGTGGAAGATTCAATGCTATTTGGAGTTATACAATTTATTGTTATTGTTCCTGTAGAAGAGCTATCTATCCTTTTAATCATATATATTCTATTGGTAGAGCTTGCATCTATATCAGGTAATGTAACAGAACAATTAACTGCAATGTTATCAACACTAATAAAAACTGCGTCATCTTCTTCGTCTCCTAAAGGTTGTAGATCTAAATTAGTGCCGAATGTAATAATATTGTAGTGAAATCTACGAACATAATAAGCTCCATCTAATTTAACATCATCTGATATTTTCATGTTAACAGCCAATTAATTCCCAAAACGTGCCATTGCTTTGGAATGTATATCTTCTTGTTGTCGCTGTTGTGCCCATTGTAAATGAATCTACTCTAGTGCCTGCGCTATTTTCCATCTCAAGAGAGCCTGCTACAGAAAAAGTTAATAAAGTTATATTGCCCGTAGATGTACTATTATGTCTTTTTACCACTAAAACCCTATTAGCGAAAGTGAGGGGGTTGGGCAATCTAATAGTAACCGCTACAGCTGCATTATTAACACTAATAGTATAATCATTGACAGCTATATTAGTGGTAGCTGTAACGGTTCTAGTAGGCATATATAAAGCCCCTTCTAATCTTAATTCTGTACTAACTCTCATTTTAGATATACGTTGTAAAGACTGTCAAATTTAAAATTGTTGCTGTAGAGGTTATTGCAAAGCCATTGGTGCTAACTGAATCTACATCTACAAAAACTTGATTCCCGTTTGCGTTTTTAATACTTGTCGTAAAAGCGTCTTTGTTTGTTGCTGGCGTAGGGAACATTATAACATAAGGAACGAGTCCTACTAAGTTAATATTAGAAAGCAAGAAGCTTTTTGTTATCCCGATCTGAGAGATATACTGAGCCAACTTAAGTGGGGTCACAGCTCTTTGATCGTCTACCCCATTATTTGTTTCTAACTGAGTAGCAATTTCAATTAACCCAAATTGGGTTTCTGTTGAATAAGCTCCAGTACAAGGTGATCCACACATAGGTTTAGGTTATAATTTTATTTTAATTTCGGGCTTTCCATAATTCCCTGCTAATGCCAAATGCCAATAAAAGTAATATAATTCCAGACAAGATGTTTCTATCTCTTTCAAGGTCTTTGATAACGCCTGTTTTATCTTCTACGGGGAGATAACAACATTTAATTATATCGTCACCTTTTAAAATCAAAGTATCCCTGTTTTTCAGATAAACTGTATCTGTCTTCATTATATACTTTAACTTAACCTTTTCCTGTATAAGAGTATCTTTAATGGTTTTTGTTACATCCAGGCGGACGGTGTCCCTTATGATCAGAGTTTTTGTATCGCGTAACGTGTCGCGCTTTATCGTTTCTTTGATAATGGTTGTTTCTTTTCCCTGGACAAGAATAGTTCTGGTACAGGAAAAGAATACAGTTATCAATATAAAGAATACATATTTCATTGAAAGTAGTTTTTATCTAGAATGTCCTGCACGGTTAAATCAAAATGACTTGTAAAAGAACTTGTCAAAGAATTATAACCGCACAGGACAATGTAGACAGCTACTAATATATAGATTAATAGCATGTATTAGTTTTAATCGAAATACGCGTTTAAGATATCGTCTACGGCAGAATTCATATTAGAAACAGGTGTCGTCATATCTATTGGCGGAACGATAATATCTCCTCCAGTAGAAGCTAACACAATTACATTTGATATTACACCGTCTGTATTATTTGCTAGTAATCTCGCTCCGTTTTCAATTGAGAGTGATTGTAGATCTCCATTCTTATCCTTGTAAGAGAACTTTGCTGCACCAGCTACATTTAATGTGTATTGCTGATTAACTAGCCCCACACCGGCTGCAATAGCCTCCATTTCCAATACAGTAAACAAGTCCATTGCTAATGGGCCTGTTGTTTCATATGAGAACTCTTTAGTTCCAGCAAATAGCATTTTCTCCAAAAGAGCTGTTAGCCTACCTTCAATATTAATGTTCTCTTGTTTAATCTGTTCGACTTCTACTGTCATAGTATTAACGGTAGCATCTATAGAGTCTATTGCTCCTGATAAATTAGCAGACACTGTAATAACTGAATCTTCTAACGTAGTGATATCATTGGATAGCTGAGTCACTTCAGATTGTTCCGCTTTTGATGTTCGCAGCTTTTCCACTGCACGAGCCAATCTTTCAAATGCACTATTAGAATCTAATATGAGCGCAGTGATTTTATTTCGTACTGATAAAAATGCTGATAATATTTGTTCCATTATGAAGTTTTATATTCCTAAGAAATGTATTTTTAATTAAGCTTTTTGCCCAATTGCATAATAACTTATAGGGTTATTGTTTGATGGACTTCCTACGTTAGTTAAAGTTGTACAAATGAAGTTTGAGGT
>JAGVEE010000057.1 GCA_020058405.1 Sphingobacteriales bacterium | reverse complement strand
TTGTATTTTCTTCTTCATGTACAGTTTACGGCAACCCAGACACTTTACCTGTAAACGAATTCGCCCCAGTAAAAAAAGCAATGTCGCCTTACGGTAACACTAAACAAATGGGCGAAGAAATTTTAGAAAATGTTGCCAAAACGAATTCAATTGCAGCCATTACCTTAAGATACTTTAACCCAATTGGTGCGCATGATTCTGCCTTAATTGGAGAAGAGCAACACGGGGTACCACATCATTTAATACCTTATATTACAGAAACAGCAAGCGGCAAACGCGCATGCTTAAATGTTTTTGGTGGCGATTATAATACGCACGATGGTACATGCGTTCGAGATTATATACACGTGGTGGATATTGCCATAGCACATATTGCTGCCATTGAACGCTTATTGCAAAAGAAGAATGAAAACTCTTTTGAAGTATTTAATATTGGCACTGGCATTGGCTATTCAGTAATTGATATTATTGATGCTTTTAATAAAGCAACAGGCATTGCCATTAATTATAAAATTGTGGATAGAAGACCTGGTGATGCGGAGGCTGTTTTTGCTGACACTACTTTAGCGAACACAAAATTAGGTTGGAAAGCAGAACGCGATATTGAAAATATGATGAAGACCGCATGGGATTGGGAATTAGCTCAAAAAATTAAATAATGAAAATATTAATCACAGGAGGTGCAGGGTTTATTGGTTCGCATGTTGTGCGACTATTTGTAACTAAATACCCTCAGCATACTATTGTTAATCTTGATAAATTAACCTACGCAGGTAATCTCGCAAACCTAACAGACATTGAACATTCTGCTAATTACAAGTTTGTAAAAGGTGATATTGTAGATGCCGAATTTATTAATCAGCTTTTCCAAACAGAACAATTTGATTCTGTAATACATTTAGCTGCAGAATCGCATGTTGATCGTAGCATTACCAATCCCACAGAATTTGTATTAACGAATGTAATTGGAACGGTGAATTTGTTAAACGCAGCAAAAAGTATTTGGGCAGGTAAAACGTCTAACTCAATTTTCGAAAACAGATTTTACCATGTAAGTACCGACGAAGTGTATGGAACACTTGGAGATACAGGCCTTTTCGAAGAAACTACTTCGTATGATCCACACAGTCCGTACTCTGCATCTAAAGCAAGTTCAGATCATTTTGTGCGTGCATATTTTGATACCTATAAATTAAATGCAGTAATATCTAATTGCTCAAATAATTATGGCTCTCACCATTTCCCAGAAAAATTAATTCCCCTTTCTATCAATAACATCAAAAATAATTTGTCGATTCCTATTTATGGCAAAGGAGAGAATGTAAGAGATTGGCTTTGGGTAGAAGATCATGCAAGAGCCATTGATGTTATTTTTCATAATGCACAGGCAGGAAGCACTTATAATATTGGCGGGCATAACGAGTGGAAAAATATAGATCTCATTCATTTACTTTGTAAAATAATGGATGAAAAATTAAACAGAGCCGAAGGAACATCCGCAAAATTAATTACCTACGTTACCGACAGAGCAGGGCATGATTTGCGTTATGCAATAGACTCCTCGAAACTACAGAGAGAGTTAGGTTGGAAACCAAGCCTTCAATTTGAAGAAGGATTACGCAAAACAGTTGATTGGTATTTAGCTAACGAAGAGTGGTTAAATAATGTAACCTCTGGTGCGTATAAGGATTACTATGATAAACAATATAATTGAGTTATGAAGTATGAGTTATGAGTTATAAAGCTTTACAATATCTCATAACTCATAACTCATAACTCAAACTTCATAACTATGGGTTTTTTCGACTTTTTTTCATCATCTAAAACAGAACAAGTATCTGTTGATTTCTCAAACTTGGGAGTCGATTTACATTCGCATTTAATTCCAGGAATTGATGATGGTTCAAAGAGTATCGAAGAGTCTGTTGACTTAATAAAGGCGCTCATCAATTTAGGCTTTCATAAAATTATAACCACACCACATATTATGAGTGATTATTACAGGAACACACCTGAAATAATTTTAAGTGGAAGAGATAAAGTACGAGAGGCTCTATTGAAAAACAACATCGATATTCCATTTGATGCGGCAGCAGAATATTATTACGATGAATATTTTGTAGATATTTTAAAAACAAAAAAACTATTAACCATTGCCGATCAATATTTACTTTTCGAACTTTCTTATTTAACAAAGCCAAGCGGAGTGAGAGAGATAATTTTTGAGATGCAAATGAAAGGGTATAAGCCATTGCTTGCGCACCCAGAACGCTATCCTTTTTTACGATTAGACGAATACGAAGAATATAAACAAGCAGGATGTTTGTTTCAGTTAAACATTTTATCGCTTACGGGGCATTACGGAAGCCAAGCAAAACAAACAGCTGAAATGTTAATTGAAAATAATTTAATAGATTTTGTAGCTACGGACTTACATCATATGCAACACATAAGGTTAATACATAAAAATGCAGCACATGCCGAGAAATTATTTGAGTTAATTTCTTATCACGATTTATTAAATAAAACCTTGTTGTAATTATTCGTAGCGTAGAGCTTCTACGGGATCTAATTTTGATGCTTTAATAGCAGGATATATTCCTGAAATCATTCCAACTACAAAGCAAATTAAAAACCCTACAATCATCCATAACCATGGGATAATAAAGCCACCACCCATTACTAAACTCATTAAATTGCCAATTCCAATTCCCATCATTATTCCTGCAATTCCGCCTAACTGACAGATGACAATTGCTTCAAATAAAAATTGTCTGCGGATAACTTTTGAGTTTGCTCCAATGGCTTTTCTAATTCCAATTTCTCG
>JAGVEE010000282.1 GCA_020058405.1 Sphingobacteriales bacterium | reverse complement strand
TTTAAAGATGATGGGAAATCCGAAGTCGGCTCGTAAGGGTAATCTTTATGCGGCTTTCGGCATGACCTTAGCAATTTTAGGCACCATCTTTTTATACGAAAAGAAATCGGCAACAGGTGAAATGTTGACTTCGCGTGAAGGGATTAAAATGGCTCTGATTTTTGGTGGTATTGCCATCGGTACTATTATCGGTTGGTTAACTGCTAAGAGAGTTCAAATGACAAAAATGCCAGAGTTGGTATCGATGTTCAACGGTATGGGTGGCGCTTGTGCTGCCTTAATTGGTTTAACAGAATACGAACATTATGTTGGACAAGTTGGTCCGCTTTCTTTTATAATTGCAGGTTTAATTATTGGTAGCGTTTCGTTCTCAGGTTCGATCATCGCTTACTTAAAATTAAATGGTGCAATGAGCAAGCCAATTCGTTTGCCACAATACAACATCATTAACACTATTGTACTAATTGCATTAACTGTTTTTGGTATATGGATGGTAGCAGCTGGGGTAGATAGTATTACCATTTTATATTTATTATTTGCAGCCTCTTTAATTTATGGTATCCTATTCGTAATACCAATTGGTGGTGCAGACATGCCAGTGGTAATTTCCTTGTTAAATTCTTTCACAGGTTTAGCAGCAGCTTTCGGTGGTTTCTTATATGATAATAAGGTAATGCTTACAGGTGGTATTTTAGTGGGTTCTGCAGGAACATTACTAACCATTGTAATGTGTAACGCAATGAACCGTTCTTTATTCAGTGTAATATTCGGAGCCTTTGGTTCATCAGCAACAGCTGGTGCTGCAGAAGATCCTAAAGGTTCTATAAAAGACATGAGCTGTACAGACCTTGCGGTATTAATGAACTACTCTAAGAAAGTGGTAATTGTACCGGGTTATGGATTAGCAGTTGCGCAAGCACAACACGTTATACACGAGTTAGAAATGTTATTAGAAGAGCGTGGTGTAGAAGTTAAATATGCGATACACCCAGTAGCGGGTCGTATGCCAGGCCACATGAACGTATTACTTGCCGAGTCGAATGTTGATTACGGTAAGTTAGTAGAGATGGAAGAAATTAATCCAGAATTTGATCAAACAGATGTTGTATTAGTAGTAGGTGCAAACGACGTAGTAAATCCTGCAGCTAAAACAGATCCATCATCACCAATATACGGAATGCCAATTTTAGAGGTTGATAGAGCAAAACACATCATCGTAAACAAACGCTCTATGAGTGCTGGTTATGCTGGTATCGATAACTTATTATTCTACGATCCAAAAACTTCTATGTACTTCGGCGATGCTAAAAAAGCGTTGACGGAGTTGGTAGCGGAACTTAAAACAATGTAATTGAATTACGAATGACGAATTACGAATTACGAGTTGTGCAACCCATAATTCGTAATTTGTAATTCGTAATTTGTAATTAATTATTAACAATAATCTGTGCTCCCAGCGCTTGCGCTCCTGTTCCACCCACAAATCCTTTTGCATATACAGTGTAAATTTTACCAGCTGTTAATACAATTCCTGGCAACGGTAATACAACTGTAGTTGTTCCTGCTAAGCGTACTTCTAAGTTGTAAGTACCCGCATCTAATGGTGCAAACGTAGAACCATCTTTAAATTCATAATCGCCCCACACTACAGTTCCACCCGCCAAAGCAACGTCAACTGCTGGTGCGTTTGGTGATAAGTGTATAAAACGTACATGTGCTTTGCCAGAAGCCGGTGCAGTTAGATCATCTTCCACCAATACTGCAGATATTTTTGATAAACTATCTACTGCGAATAATGAATAGTTTTTGCCAGCTACGAATGGTACATCCGCATTAATTACCGAAGTACTTGTGCCTGCTGCATTTACTTTAATGTTACGTGTACCTGCATTTACACTTAAGTACGCAGTGCTACCTAAAAACTCTAATGCGGCAGCATTTACTTTTGTATTATCCACTAGTAAATCAACACCCGGAGCATTTGGTGATGCATGTGTTACTTGCACTCTTGCAGTAGTGTTGGTTGGAGTTGGAGTAGTTTCTTCATCATCACTACAAGCTGTAAAACCAACAGAGATGCTACCAATAAGCAAACTGTACACAGCTAGCTTTTTAAATTTAGAAATTGCTTTAATGTTCATAATTGTGTTTGTTAAATGTTTAACTTTGTTAGAATTTAAATCTCATAACACGCTGATGTTGTTTAGGTTTTAAGAAATCAACTAAATTTTATAAATACTTATTTTGCTAAAACAATCCTATATATTTCGTGTTTTTGCTACTTGTGCATTTTGCATGTTGGTATGTTTAATGTTGATGAATACAACTGTTCTACAGGCCCAACAAACCCGTCCGTTTTTTTCGGATACCCTTCGTTCTGTAACCATAGATTCTACCTTAACCATTACCGCAAAACGTGGATTAAGTATGAGCGATTTTGTGGAAGTGATGATAGCCGACACAGCCTTCTACCAAGCCTTTCGGAACCTTCGCCTATTTTCTTTTACAGCTAACAATATTATAAAAACATATAACGATGAGGAGAAAACGTTGTCGAAAATTGTTAGAAAAATTAAACACGATAACAGCAGCATCAATTATAAACAAACAGAATTATATAAAACGGATAGCGGTAAAATTTACAAACGCAACGGCGATTTTGATTTGTACACCGTAAAAATGTTCTCTTATATTTTTATGAATGATAAAAACACGGATTTTACTGTGCAGAAAAAAGTGTCCAATAAAGAAACAGATGAAGAAGGGTATAAACAAAAATTAAAAACGCTCATCTTCAATCCTGGTAAGCCTGTGAGAGGAGTGCCCTTAATAAGTGATAAAACAGAAATATTCGGGAAAGAGCTTAGTAAATTCTACACTTTCACTTTTTATTATGCTACCTACCAAGATACTTTGCCTGTTTATTATTTTAAATGCAAAGTAAAAGAGGGGCTCTCTTGGTGGAACGAAGACGATACCATGATTAAAGAACTGACCACTATTTTTGATGCTCGAAATCTTACCATTTTAGGTAGGTTTATTGATATGCGTTACAGTTCTGTGCCTTTTGATTTTAATATAAAAATGAACATCGAACTAAGTTATATTACCGAAGAGTTATTGGTTCCTACACATATTTCGTATGATGGCGATTGGGATATACCATTTAAGAAAAAGGAAATTTGTACATTTGATATTCATCATACAGGCTTTAAACCTGGATACAGTATTGCTAAATGATTCACA
>JAGVEE010000033.1 GCA_020058405.1 Sphingobacteriales bacterium | reverse complement strand
GGTATGAAGATACTAATTAATTAATTGCTTAGTGTAATTTGAATGTAAAATTGATAATTATACTACTGCAACAAATTAATTGTTTTAACAATTTTTTTATTCTCAAATTCTAAATATATAATATAGGTGCCTTGTGGACTTTCATTACCGTTATTCTTACCATTCCATTTGAAAATTGAATCAGATTCATAAATTTTTACACCCCATCGGTTGAAAATAATCATTCTTTTTACTGCACAATTTACATTTCCAATAACCTCGTATACATCATTTATGCCATCATTATTTGGGCTAAAAGCATTTGGAATAAGTAGCCCAAATTGCGAGTTAACATTAGAATAATTAATAGTTTTTTCTATAGTATCAGAGCAATTAGATTGCGGATTAATAATTAATTTTATGTAGTAATTTCCTTTTTCTTCAAGTGTTATAATTGGGTTTACTTCAGAATTTGTTAATTCATTATTAACATACCAATTAAAAACATTATTAGAAGGAAGAGAACTGCTGAGTTTTAATATTCCGAGACAAGAATCAATGTTGTAATCAAAATCAGCGACTAAATTCCCAACAACATTTATTGTTATAATATCTGAGTCGATATGACATTCATTTAAAGTGATAAGTAGAACATTATATGTGCCAGCAGTATTAAACACATGTATTGGATTAGCCAAATCGGAGTTGTTGTTTATACCACTCGAAGTGTCGTTAAAGTTCCAGAAATAACTCACATTAATATCGTTGGTAATAGAACTAAATTCTACTGTATCCGACATGCAAACTACATTTATATTACTTGTTATTTGCGTCTCTATATCTAAACTATTTATAATGGTTACAGAAAGTTGATCAGTATCGGAAACACAACCATTGCTTACAATTAGAGTAACATTATAACCCCCTGGGGTACTAAAAAAATGAGTAGGGTTTTCATTAGTAGAAAAGTTATTAGCTCCAGAACTTGGGTCATCAAAGTTCCAGTCATATGTTAACCCATGCGCTGATGAATTAGAAGTGAAAGATATCGGAGAATTTGCACAGAGAGCGGGGGAGTTTAAAATGATGGATGCAGTTAAATTTGAAGTAACCTTACAAAGGTCATCACTAGTAAAAGCAATTGTATTAATATCTAACAAGAACGGACTAAAATTATATGAATTATTATTATTATTAAATACTGAGGAAACTAAAGAAATATTAGAATTTGTGTTGTTAAAACTAATATCGTTTACAATATCACAACATAAATCATTATTGATCATATCAATATTACTCAACATTATATTTTTGTTGTTCGCAGAAGTTGTAGTACTTGAAACAACGTAATAAGAATTACTATATTCTTCAATAAAATGATAACCAAAACCAACATCTTCGGTTTTTGTGGTGCCAATATTTTTCATGCTAATAATGTCGCCATTATCTTCAAGCAGTAATATACATATGTCTTTTTCTTTACCAACTATACTATTGGTTTGACCGGCAAGTATAATTTTACCATTTGCAGTTTTACTAACAAATAAACCAGGCTCAATATCACCTCCTCCATACGTTTTAGCATATATTAAATTCAAAGAAATATCTAGCTTTAATAAAACCATGTCTTGCATACCTATGCCAGCCGACCATGTATTCCCACTAATATAATATGCGTTGTTGTTATATATTGCAGTATATCCGCCATCGTTTTCTGTACCACCCCAAGTATAGGTTTCTAAAATATTTCCAAGATTATCTATATGAGTTACTGAAATATCTATTAAGCCAGCACCACCTGTAACAGCACCCGATAATACCATGTTTCCAGATGGCCCTTCTGCAATACCAGAAAAGTAATCAGACGAACTAACCGAATGTTTTTTAAACCACAAAAATTGACCAGCGCTGTTTATCCTAAAAACAATGCCATCTCTGGTACCAGTACTACTCGCACTACTAGCAGTAAAACCACATATAGTAAAATCGCCATTAGCGTTTTCTATCCCAGCCTCAGGGAATTGATAACCACTGTATTCTAACTGTGTTGCCCAAATTATATTTAGGCTCTGGTCTAATTTAATTATGATGATATTTTCATCTGAAGTTTTACTTGTACACAAATATAAAAGTTCGTTTGTACTTGTTTTAAGTATGGTAGAACTGCGTAAAATGTTGTTGAATGTTTTTGTAGATAATACATTTCCATCTAAGTCCAATTTTATAATAGCACAATTGTTATCATTTATTTCTGTAATATATATTGAATTATTTAAAATGGTTATAGAATTAGAATACTCATTACCGCCACCATCATATTGCTTATTCCAGATTTGTGAATATGCATTATTTTGATGCGCAATGAGAATTATAACAATAAAAAGTCTAATTAATTTCATTAATTCGCTTATTATACAAGGCAACATACGTCTCTGCAACTTTTGCTGATTCGAACATTTTTAAAGCTTTATTTCTAGCAGAAGCACTCATGTTATTATTCATGCAAAAAACAATACCATTAGCTAATTCATCAGTATTTTTATATTCAGATAAGTATCCATTTTCTTTATGATCAATCATATCCGGCATGCCGCCAATATTAAAAGCTACAATTGGTGTACCACAAGCAAGTGATTCTATTACGGTGTTGGGCAAATTATCTTGTTCTGATGGGGCTACAAATACATCAGCTGCTGCATAGGCCCTCGAAATCATTTCTACATTGCTTAGTCTACCTGTATAATGGATTGTTGTATCGAAATGCTTCGCATCAGAATTTCTCCCTATGGCTAAAATCTCGTGTGTATCTGTCCAGTTTGGAATACTATTTTCTAATTTTAAAATTGCTTCTTTAAACCATTTAAAACCTTTGCGTTCGTCTTCAATATTCATTGAAACAAAAAGGATTATTTTTTTATCGTTTGCAATTCCAAATTTTTCCCTTGATTCTCTTTTGTCGTATGGTTTAAATAAATCAAAATTAATATTGTAGGGAATTACTTCAATTGGATGATCTCTTAATAAAAAACTCGATTTCGCTTCATGTGCTAACCAATTGCTTGGGCAAACTATTTGTATGTTCTTTTGATAAGTATTCTTTTTTTCTTCAAAAATTAGTTTACTAAAATCAATAATTCCAGTGTTTTTTAATTGAGGACAGGCGATACAATTTGTTTCAAATTTTCTGCAGGTACCGTTGTAATGGCAACCACCTGTAAATGCCCACATATCATGTAAGGTCCATAAAATTGGCTTGTTTAATTGTAGTATTTTTTTTAATGTATGTAGAGTTAAAAAAGAATTTTGCACCCAATGTATATGTATTACCTCTGCTTCTTTTACAAGAGGGTGTTTGTGTAGTGCTGGTCCGAACCAAGGCAAAGAAAAATCGTAACCAGCCTTCTTAAAAAACTTTAAAATAAATAGTTCTATATAAAAGAACGCTAAATTAATTTTCTTTCTAATATTAGAATTACTGAATTCGAATACAGTTGGGTCTGAACTTGATTTTTGTCTTACAAGCATTTTAGATTGTTGCCCACTGAGTAGTAATGCTTCGTGCAACCTATTACAAGCAACCGCTGCGCCACCTTTAATTTCTGCCGTATTTATTATCAGAATTTTCATTTAATTCTATATGCATAAATATTTAATTGTAAATCATACATTCTTTCTTTATGTAAATTTACAAATGGAGTTTTGCGTTTATTTTCTGTTTTTATGTAATAATGAAATTCAGCATTTTTTAAAATAGACAGTAATTCGTCGAGTTTTTGCGACTCGTTGTAACTGCCATGGTATTCTAAAAATAAGGTATTTACTTTTTTCAATGCTTCTGCACAATGAGGAATTACTGTATTCTCCGCACCTTCAATATCAATTTTTAGAAAATCTATTTCCGAAAATTGACTTAAGAATTCATTTAAATCCATAGAAGGAATACTTACATTCCCATTCCCAACACTTCCACTATCAGAACCTTCGGATGAGAAGCTTACACCATTATTGTGTACCCATGCTGCTTTTGCAATAACTTCTGCATAACAATTATTCGCATTTAAATTCTGATTTAAAATAGTAGCAATAGTAGCATCTGCCTCTATGCAATATACCTTTGCGTTTGG
>JAGVEE010000354.1 GCA_020058405.1 Sphingobacteriales bacterium | reverse complement strand
CGATAGCAGACAAAGCACCACCGGTCTCAAAACCAAATGCATTGCTATTGGTATATGTGGTAGGTGATTGCAATGTATTTTTAGGTTTATTGAGCATACCGGCTCCCATGCCTGCTAATCCTCCTACAACAGGAGCAGCAATAGCGCCTACACCAGGAATCATTCCGAGTAAAGGGGATAATACACTAGCGGCTGATAAAATATCCCCTCCTGTGTTAAATTTTTGTTTGCTTCTCATATCTTTAGGTATTACACCGTATCGTTGATCGAACATTTTTATGGAATCTTGAGTTGATTGAGGCATATTATTTAAATAAGCTCTATCATATATCTCAAAAGGATTCATTAAATTATTTATATTGGGAATAGGCATAGATTTAACAAGCTCAGCCGCGCCATGAGCTGGCGCATTACTAGGCGTTAACGGTTCTAAATTCCAATTATCATATATAGATAAATATTCTCCTTTATCATCAATACCTCTGCCAAAAGTGGCATTCCCCAAATCTCCTAAAAAATTATTGTAATCAACACCTTTAGAAATATTGTTTTTACTTTTGCCTAAATTATTTAATTGACCAGGTTTTTCAAGCATGTATGCATCTGCAATAGCCCTAGGCAATCCTTCTCTATCTCTGTAGCCATATGTATTAGATTTATCTTTTGCTGACGATGGCGCATATACAGCTTTTTGTAATCTTAAATTTGGATTATCTAGTCCAAAGTAAAAATCTCTTAAATCTTCCTGAGAACTAAGTTCTGCCCTGTCTTTGTTATTTGTTTTTAAATTTCTTTTTGTTTCATTAAAATCATAATTATTAGGAATTATCATTTTTAAACTTGTTCTATAATCACGTTCTTCTGGCGTCATCTCTCCATTTAGTCGATTATTGGAATATTGAGAAAGCTTATCTAATATACCTGATGCTAAATTTGTTTCTTCTGGATAAAACTTTTCTGTTACAGCCTTAACCATAGGATTCAACCTTTCGTCTTGATTGGGCCTTAATTTTGCCTTAGGAATTAAGCTACTACCGTCATGCCATTTGTAAGAGCCGTCATCATTTCTAATAACGCTATACGGCATGCCGGTTTTTATATCTTTTACAATACGGTATCCGTCTTTTTCAAATCCAACATTGCTGTCAAATTGTATATTATCAAGTGTTTGAATATTGGGTTGAAGTGTTACGGGTTTTTTATTTTTACTTTTACCCTTAACTGGTCCGCCATCATTATATTTATTTTTCATCGGTTAACAGGTGTTATACTAGACTCTAAAAGCCATATGCCTTGTTGTTTATTGCCTTCTACGATAGGATCAAACTCAAGTCTTACTTTTATCCATTGACCCCTAATAGCGCCTTGGTAAGGCTTAAATACGTTTGTTGTGTTTATATTGATTGTATTTAAAATATTATTCAATTTATCATATTTTGTCCAAACAGGAACTGTTGCGTCAGTAACTTTATCAATTATTCGATTAATGTTATAGTAGTCTTCCTTTTGAGAAATAACAGTTTTATAAATATCTGCCTGCAATAGATTGTCTTCCGCTTTTCTGACTGTCAATAACTGTACACCTGTATGTTGTTTGTCTGTGTACACTTGCATTCTTGTCCAATTTGGATTAATAGTATATAAGCCTAAAGCGTTTAATATTTTAACTGTATTGGCTCCTTTATTTAAAGTGGTTTCTATCACAAAAGGATATAAAATGCCAGAGTAAAATAAATAAGGAAATAAGCCAGGATCACCATCATTAATGTGCTTATTAAAATGTTTATACATCGCATAAAAGCCCTGTGTGTTATATAACGCACCAAAGCCCTTCTTTAAGTTAAATGCATACTCTGGCGTAAAAGAATGAAAGCTTGTCCACTTCATTGTTTTAAAAGAAAAACTAATCGTAAATTCTTCTAAACTAGCAATGTCTCCAATGTTATAAGTTGCACCAACAGCAGCGCCTATTAAAATATCTATTGTATCTGTATTTTCATTATACGTAGGTACTTTGCCTGATACGTTTGTTTGAAACAATGTGTTTTTAAATTTATAATTCCTAAACGTAATCAATAATCTTTTGCGCCAAGTATCATAATACAACAACGCATTATTCTTTTTATAATCAACATTGTAATCCAACAAATCCCATTTCATATGATTGTCCATAAATGAAAACATATTCTCACCTAAGTCTTGCAACCCTTCTCTTAGCAAAAATACTCTATTGGTATATATGTCTAATAACACTGTACCATACTCTGTTGTCACTCTATGCGTAAAATTATATCCGCCGCCGTATGAAAAACTTAATGTGCTAGCAGCTTTAGGTTCATAAGGAATAAGCTCTGCTTTACCTAAATAAATAAGTGTATCATTACCTTTTATTGTTTGAACATTGGTCGGTACTTTTAATAAACTCTTATACGTACGAGAATATAAATCATTTTTATCAACAAACAAATCTGTAATCTCTCCATATTGCTGATCTTGGTCAATATAGTTATTTGCTAGCATTTGCCTATATGCATCAATCTTACTTTCTTGAAAGTCTTTTTGGCTATATCTAATCCTAGAATAGGCTCTACTTTCTTTTAAATACAAGCTATAATCATAATTGTTTGCTAGTGTTATATAAGGCTTAATACTATGCTGGTAGTTGAAATCATTATTCAATAATAACGCTTGTCTAAACAATCTTCTAGAGGCATTATCTCTTCGCCATAAATCTCCTAATCCAACAGAATACTTATTTAGCTCTACCTCATAACCAGCAATAGTGCCAGCAACCAATGTAGATGTATTAATATTGTGTTCTATTCTCACTAAAGCGTTATTAAGGCTTAACCAGCCATGAAAATAAGATTGGCCATCCAATTTATTGAATGTGTTATATTCGTGTCTTAAACCTGTATTTAAATCACTTTCAACAAACTGAAAATATACGTCATGCACATATTCTTGAAATGTACCAATTAAAGAATTACTTAAAAAAGGATCATCTGTTGATACATAAGACGTAATGACAAATTGCATAGGCGTAATAAAACTATCTTGTCCTTTTACCCTTACTATCCCACCAGCAAGAGATTCATTTTCAACTGCTAGATATGTTAATAATTCTAAGTTGGCATATACATCTGCCTCTACTTTTAAAGCACCATAAGTCAATAAAGCCCTACCAACAATACCATCTGATTGATTTAACTTTCTCCCGCCAAAAGCCCTAAAATGAAAAACATGCGGGGTGAAGTTTAAATTGGCTACGCCCCAGGGATTGTTGATACCATTAAGTTTTCCTAATACATATGATGTTGCTGCACCTGCAAAAGATGTTTCTAGCCCCGTCTCACTCACATAAGAGCTATCTGTAATAGATAAATTACTTAAACCAGTCGTATCAACAACATCCGTATTTGTTTGCCCTGTCCAATCATACAATTCTCGTATAGTATCACTCGTTGGCGTTATCCAATTAACAGGTTTATACTGTCTGCTATAATTACTTGGCAATGTTCTAATGTCTCTATACGAGTTGTACCATTCTGGTTTATAGTGCGTAGGAGACATTCTCTTCTTTTTAAATAACATTTGCGGACTGTAAAACCTGACTACCTCAGGCTCAATCTGTACGCCTTGAGTAGTAAATCCCATATTACCCCCTCTATTACATTCGTCAAACGTTGTAATGCCTTTATCTAAAACAGTCTTAGTATCTTCTGTTCTTTCTACTTGAACAATTTCCCATTTCTGAACAACACTTGTCACACTTGTAGGCAAAGCTGCTGTAAATAAGTTCAAGTCAATATTTAAAAATAACGGATACACATTGTTGTTGTCAACGTGCACAATCTTATTGGTGTCTGGCATTTTATGATGCCTAATAGGCGTACCCGTTAAAGCGCCATACAACAAACCGCTTGGCGTGTTTATAGTTGGATAGACTTCATTGCTTTCCCAATAAGCCATAGTGCCTTGCCATCCACCGCCAACAGTCGTATTATCGACCCAACTTGTATTAACAAGTCTCCAAAGAGGTACTTGGCCACCTACAACATATTGAGTCAAATGCTCAAATTCGCCTGTAACAGGTGTTACTAATGTTGTATCTTGGATGCCAGGCGTAAAGTAATTCTCATCAATACTAAATACTGTTCCTTGCAATACGCGTGCGTTACTAAGTGTTTGAGCATTTCTTCCTGGTATATGGAAAACAGGTGTGCTTGATCCGTCAAGCTTTATGCCTCTTATACCCAAAGCGTATATTTCATCACGCATGTATGTTTGATAGCTTAATGGCTTTTTAGTATCAAATTTAGGCTTTGGTTCTACTTCCCATTTAACAGATATATTTAAAGCAGCTCTTTGGATAGCGCCATAATCCAAATCCTGAGACTCTTCCATATTGCCTAAAAACAAATAATTGTCTTTTTGAGCAATCGCTTTGACCTTTCTAATAATAGTCGAATCTGTAATAATATCATTTTCATTGCCTTCCGATAACGCATTCAAGCCATTATATGTCCATGTCGCATTGTTGTCGCTTATTGAGATTAAAGGACTTTTAACTATAGAGCCAATAGCGCCACTACCAGCAATGTACTGAACAACATAAAACTGAATATACTTAAACGTATTATCTGCTCCTACAATAGTGCATTTAATGCTTTTATTAGAACGAGGATATTGTTCTCCTGCCACCGCAGAAGAACTTGTCGCTATATTATAACCACCGTCAATGGCAAAAAAGTTATCATTTTCGCTGCTTTTAAAAATAGTCTCTAATTGAGAAGTCGCTATAACACTGGTTTCATTTAAATCAAATCCTACGTATTTGGCATATACGCGATATGTTCCCAATGACAAATATCCGCCTGTTGTTATTTCCGTATTAAATGACGTAGGTAGCGTAATGCTTGGACTAAACAATAAGCGGTTAGGTAACAAAGTAGCACCAGCATAATATTCTGATATTTTATCTAAATTAATGACACGTAAAGGATTTCTATCATCTGTTAAATACAGTATTCTTTCTGTGCCATTCTTTATTTTAATAAGCATATTGATTGGATAGTTCTCGTGAAAGTTCAACTCTGGACCAGATATTAAAGAATTATAACTGTTTGTCACAGCATTAAATATTCCTATTTGTCCAGTGCCGGCACTCATAAGTGCTAATACCACTTCGTCTTTATTGCCACTTGTTATGTGCGCATGACCCAATATCTTAATCACAGGGAATCCAAATTGATAGCTCTGTTCATTACTCGTATCAGCCGTTAATCCTCCTTGATTGCCTAAAAGGTTTTCTAATACAGCATTGAGGGCGTATTGATATTCATTAGGACTTACCTTTTCAGGTAAGTCGTCCCAATTGAGGCCTCCCGTAAATGTGTTCTGAATTATATTATTATCTTGCATCAGAATAAATTAGGGTTATTTTGAGGTTTATTTAAATTCGTAAAACCATTAGCAAATTGATCAGATCTTGATACAAGTTTATTTCTATTCTGCAAGAGATTTTCCATATCTCCTACGTCTAATGCATTAACCTCTGCTCTGGCTTTAGCAAACAAAAAACCATATCGCTGTAAGTACCAAGCTCTTTGTTGTTGTAATGAATTATCTTTAGGGTCAGCGTTAACACGCGAATCATATATTCTATACATGCAAAACATCACAATAGCCTCTCG
>JAGVEE010000176.1 GCA_020058405.1 Sphingobacteriales bacterium | reverse complement strand
GGTAAGGTTCCTCGCGTATCATCGAATTAAACCACATGCTCCTCCGCTTGTGCGGGCCCCCGTCAATTCCTTTGAGTTTCACCGTTGCCGGCGTACTCCCCAGGTGGATTACTTAACGCTTTCGCTTTGACGCTAACTGTATATCGCTAACATCGAGTAATCATCGTTTAGGGCGTGGACTACCAGGGTATCTAATCCTGTTTGATCCCCACGCTTTCGTGCCTCAGCGTCAGTTACAGTTTAGTGAGCTGCCTTCGCAATCGGTGTTCTGTGTCATATCTATGCATTTCACCGCTACATGACACATTCCGCCCACCTCATCTGTACTCAAGCACTGCAGTATCAATGGCAATTTTACAGTTAAGCTGCAAACTTTCACCACTGACTTACAACGCCGCCTACGCACCCTTTAAACCCAATAAATCCGGATAACGCTTGGATCCTCCGTATTACCGCGGCTGCTGGCACGGAGTTAGCCGATCCTTATTCTTTAGGTACCGTCAGCCTCGAACGCATCCGAGGGTTTCTTCCCTAACAAAAGCAGTTTACAATCCAGAGGACCGTCTTCCTGCACGCGGCATGGCTGGTTCAGACTTGCGTCCATTGACCAATATTCCTTACTGCTGCCTCCCGTAGGAGTCTGGTCCGTGTCTCAGTACCAGTGTGGGGGGTCATCCTCTCAGATCCCCTACCGATCGTAGTCTTGGTGAGCCGTTACCTCACCAACAAACTAATCGGACGCATGCCCATCTTCAACCCCTTAAAGTTTGATAATTAAACGATGCCGTTCAATTATATTATGCGGTATTAATCTCCCTTTCGGAAGGCTATCCCCCAGTTGAAGGTAGGTTGCATACGTGTTACGCACCCGTGCGCCACTCTCATAAGAAGCAAGCCTCTTAATCCCGTTCGACTTGCATGTATTAGGCCTGCCGCTAGCGTTCATCCTGAGCCAGGATCAAACTCTCCGTTGTATAAAACTTTAAGTTTAATCTTAACTAAGATTATTTTTTTTTATTATTGACTTCGGTTGATATTCCTTATTGCTAAGGTATCTACCCGCTATACTACATAGTACATCTCAAAGAACTTCCTCTCAACCAATCGCTGAGAATCGCTGTTAGTTGTGGCCTCGATCCACCCGTTTCTGTTTACTAACTGTTTAATTTTTTCAATCTTTTCTCGACCTTTCGACAATTCGACAATTCGATATTTTAGTATCCCCTCGTTTGGGGACTGCAAAGGTAGAAATGTTTTTCCTCTTTCCAAATTAAATTTAAACTTTATTTTAACTAATTGTTATGCCTTTGTAAAGCAAGTACTTATTGTGTTAAAACGTTTAATTTGAAATGATAAAAGAACTCTTTCCCTTTCTTGGGGTTGCAAAAGTACAAAGAATAATCACTTCTACAAATAATAAAATAGAAATATTCATAATACAACTGATAAATAGGGGGATATTTTAATATTGACCCGTAGAAAGCAATACCAAAGTGCATGCTTCCTCTACCTCAATGCCATTTTTAGCCAATATTTCTTCCATTTCAGAGTTCTCCGTACCCGGATTGAAAATTACTCTTCTCGGTTTTGTGTCTAATATATATTGCTCGTAAAATTTTTGATTTGCCGGACCAACATATAATGTAATCGTATCAACAGAATCTACTATACTGTCGGTATTTATTATAGGCAAACCCAATACTTCTGCTTTTTTGTTGCTAACAGCTACGACTTCGTGGTCGTGATTTAACAACATCTTTATAGCCTTATAAGAATACCTCTCTGGATTATTACTTGCTCCAATTACAACTGTTTTCATCTCTAATAATATCTAATGATGTAATAAATAACATAAATCCAACCCATTAGTCCATGTAATATAGCCCAAACAATAGATTTGTTTAATGTCCAACTCATTACAATTGCTAAAACTGACCCGAAACTTATTCCGTTTCTAATGATTTCTTTTCGATAAATAATCTTATCCATATTTAAATAACATTAATAATTTAAAAAAGTTGCAACCGCTTCCGCACATTTTTCTCCATCTATAGCTGCAGATACAATTCCTCCTGCATATCCTGCACCTTCTGCACAAGGAAACAAGCCCTCAACTTCCGTGTGTTGTAAAGTGTCTTTTGCTCTTGGTATGCGAACTGGAGACGAAGTTCTAGACTCTACTCCTACTAAAATTCCTTCGTTTGAATAATAACCTTTCATTTTTTTACCAAACAATGGCAAGGCCTTCTTTAAACGATCCGTAACATGCATTGGTAGTACTTCCGATAAATTAGCGGACGTTAACCCTGGTATATAAGAGTTTTGTGGTATGCTCTGCGAAATTTTGCCTTCCACAAAATCAACAATTCGTTGTGCTGGTGCTTGTATACTATTGTTGGCTATTTTATAAGCTAATTGTTCAACATGGTGCTGATAGTTTAACGCAGACAATGGATGTTCATTGTTAGGAATATCACTCAAATCAATTTGAACTACTAAACCCGAATTTGCGAAAGAATTATTCCTTTTAGATGGCGACCAACCATTTACAACTACTTCCCCCGGACTAGTTGCACAAGGAGCAATAATGCCGCCAGGGCACATGCAAAATGAAAACACACCCTTTTGGTTTACCTGTTCAACAATGTTATAATGTGCAGGTGGTAATGCTTCCGGACGTGTTTCGCAGTGGTATTGCGCCTGATCAATAACAGATTGCGGATGTTCTATACGGACCCCTAAGGCAAATGGTTTAGCCTCAATTTTTATCCCTTTATCATACAATAACTGATAAATATCTCGGGCAGAATGGCCCGTTGCTAAAATTAATGCGTAGATTGTTAGTTTAGTATTGTTATTTAAAGTAATGCTCCTAATTTTATTACGTAGAATTTCAATATCCGTAAGTTTTGTATTAAAATGTAATTCTGCTCCACAAGAAATTAATTGTTCTCTAATGCTCTCAATTATTTGAGGCAGTTTGTTCGTGCCAATATGTGGTCTTGTATTTATTTTGATGTCTTCATCTGCTCCGTGATCTATAAAACGCTGCAGAATTCGTTCTACATCTCCCCGTTTGGTGGATCTTGTGTATAATTTACCATCAGAATATGTACCTGCTCCACCTTCGCCAAAGCAATAATTTGATTCTGGGTTTACTACTTTCTCTCTATTTAGTGTTGCTAAATCTCTTCTCCTATTCTTTACATCTTTGCCTCGCTCAATAAGTACAGGCTTGAATCCTAGCTCTATTAAACGTGCTGCTGCAAATAAACCCGCAGGTCCTGCTCCTATAATATGTACAGGTTTTGCATTCTGTACATCTCGTAAAATGAAGGCGACTTTAGGAACTGGCGTAAATTCTTCACCAATAAAAACAATTACTTTAATTCTGAATACCGCTTCTCTGGAACGAGCATCTATCGATCTTTTAAGAATTTGATAAGCCCTTAATTCTTCGGAGTTAATTTCTAATTTTTGGAGGATTGCCTTTCGGAGTATTGTATCATTGTTGATATACTCAGGCTTTATAACGATTTCTAGCTCTTTTACCATGGTAAGTTTTTATCTTACATCAAACAAAAGTAGTTTTTATTTTTTATACATTTGAAATATAAAATTTTAACATTATGAACAGAAATTTATTAATTGTAGTTGGAATACTAGTAGTTGTTTTTTTATTTGGTGGATGTGGGTACAACTCAATGGTGAAACTAGATGAAAAAGTTAGTGGCCAATGGGCACAAGTAGAAAACGTGTATCAGCGTCGTGCCGATCTTATTCCGAATTTAGTGAATACAGTAAAAGGATATGCAAATTTCGAAAAAGATGTGCTTACATCAGTTACCGAAGCTCGTGCTAAGGCAACTTCTGTAAATGTAGATCCAAGTAAATTAACTCCAGAATCTATCAAGCAATTCCAAGCTGCACAAGGACAATTATCTTCTGCATTATCGAAATTATTAGTGGTAGTGGAGAAATATCCTGACTTAAAAGCGAATCAAAACTTTTTAGAATTGCAAGCACAGTTAGAAGGAACTGAAAACAGAATTACGGTTGAGCGAAACAAATTCAATACAGTTACGCAAGAGTACAATACCAAAATTAGATCGTTCCCAAATAACATAACTGCAGGACTTTTCGGATTTTCTAAGAAAGGTTATTTCGAAGCAGAAAAGGGATCAGAAAAAGCACCAGAAGTACAATTCTAAACTATGTCGAGCAAACTGTTTACAACTGAAGAGCAAGAAGCAGTTAAACTTGCAATACAAGCTGCAGAATTTCATACTTCTGGCGAAATCCGTGTATTTGTTGAAGCTAAATGCAAAGAAAAAGAAGTGCTCGATAGAGCGGTGCAACAATTTCATCATTTAAAAATGCAAGAAACTGATCAGCGCAATGGAGTACTTATTTACTTAGCTTTTGAAGATAAGAAATTTGCAATTATTGGAGACAAAGGCATTAATGAAAAGGTGCCCGATGATTTTTGGGATTCAACAAAAGATATTATGCTTAGTTATTTCAAGAAAAATGAAATGGCCGAAGGTTTAGCTCAAGGAATTGCTAAAGTGGGTGAGCAATTGAAAACATATTTTCCATACGATAAGAATGATAAAAATGAATTACCTGATGAAATTGCATTCTCTTAAAAAATATTTCTTTTTATTGCTTTTCATCGTGGGCAATTCTTATGCTCAAGATTTCCCAAAAAAGAGTAATACCCTTGTAAACGACTTCGCAAATGTAATGAGCATTGAAGAGTCGACAGCACTTGAAAGAAAGCTACTTGCATACAATGATAGCACATCTACACAAGTTTCTATTGTAACTGTAAAAAGTTTAAATGGCTACGAGGTAAATGATTATACGGTACAACTCGCCAATGCTTGGGGCATAGGCAAAGCAGATAAAAACAACGGTGTGTTGATTTTAATTGGGGTCGACGAACGTAAAATGAGCATACAAACGGGTTATGGTTTAGAAGGCGTATTACCAGATGCGATTTGTAAAAGAATTATTGAAAACGAATTAAAACCATCTTTTAAAAGAGGTAATTATTTTGAAGGATTTGATTTAGCCTCTACTGCTATTTTTAAATTTGCAGCAGGTGAATACAAAGCCGACCATTACAAAAAGAAAAAAGGATTTCCGACATCTGCGTTAATAATTGCAGGCATTGTGCTATTATTATTATTTAGAAATGCTGGTAAAAATTACCAAACCATTGATGGCAAAGGCATAAGAGGGGGCGGCGGATTTTTCCCTCCATTTATTGGAGGAGGTGGAGGTGGTTTTGGTGGTGGCAGTAGCAGTGGTGGTGGATTTGGTGGATTTGGTGGTGGAAGCTTTGGTGGTGGTGGCGCAAGCGGCAGTTGGTAATACCCACATTAATACTTACATTACAACAACAAACTAAACAAAACATGAACTTCAACGATTTCTCGGCGATCCTACTCGTATCGGGAATTGCTGCACTTATAATGGCAGTAATCATCTACAGAAGAAACGGCGATGCTGTAAAACAGTTCGCATACATTACTTTCTTTATTGCTATCTGGTCTATAGCTTACGCATTCGAACTTTCATCTCCAAATTACAAAGAGATGGTGTTTTGGCTAAGAATTGAATACATAGGCGTCGCTTTTTTGCCTGCCATGTGGATTCAATTTATCATCAAATTTATTGGTAAAGCACACTGGTTAACATTGCCAAGAAATATAATACTATACTTTATTCCTATAATTACGTTTATCGCTGTAAACACTAACGAGTATCATCATTTATATTACAATAATATTAGTGTCGACAATTTAGGCCCCTTCCCTTTATTAGCAATAGAAGTAGGTTCATTATACATCATACACACTATTTTCTTTTACTTAAATCTTGTTGCAGGCTTGTATTTATTATTAAATAAATTTTTAAAAGCTGATAAAATTTATCGCAAACAAAATTATGTGATAGTACTCGGCACTTTAATCCCTTGGTTTGTAAACATCTTATATCTAATAGGATTTAGACCTTATAATCATATCGACCTAACTCCCTATGCTTTTTTAACAACGTGTTTGGTTATTGGTTTCGGACTTTTACAATTACGTTTATTCGACATAATTCCTGTTGCTAGAGACAAAATAATTGAAGACTTATCTGAAGGTATTTTAGTATTAGACAACCAAAATCGTGTGGTAGATTTCAATAGAAAATTAAAAACAATACTTACAATTGATTTTAAGAAAAATATTCAGGTAGGCGATATTTATTCGTCAATTTTTAACGAATATGGAGAGCTTGTTGAGAAAGTAAAAAACAGAGACATTTTCGCAAGCGAATTAATCGTGGATGATAAATGTTACGAAATAATTGTAACTCCACTCTTTGATAAAGCTACCATTTACAGTGGTGTAATATTGATACACAGAGATATTACCGAACGCAAAAATTCGGAAGAATTATTAAAGAAACAATCGGAGGAACTTAGTAATCTCAATCACCTTAAAGATAAAATGTTCTCGATTATTGCCCATGATTTAAGAGGACCAATTATGAATCTTAAAGAGATTATGAGCGTGTTTGATCAGAAATTAATATCAGAGGAAGAATTAAAAACTCATTTACCTGTTATTAATACTGAAATAAAAACCACCTCCTCTTTACTCGAAAATTTATTATACTGGTCGAGAACCCAATTAAAAGGAGAGCGAATAAATCCGGATTATTTGAATTTAAAACTGATAAGCATCGTTCAACTCAACTTACTCGATTCACAAATAAATGATAAAAAGCTAATTATAAACAATAAAATTGCGGAAAACGTAATTGTATACGCTGATAAAAACATGATTGAATTGGTTGTAAGAAACTTGCTTTCTAATGCTATAAAGTATTGCAACCCTCAAGATCAGATTACATTAAGTGCTAAATTAGATTACGATAAATACGTAGTAGAAATTGAAGATACAGGTATTGGTATTGAAGAAAAAAATATCAGCAAACTTTTTGGAATGAACAATTATAGCACGGTAGGCACTAATTCCGAGCGTGGAACAGGTATAGGATTATTACTTTGTAAAGAATTTGTAGAAAAAAATAAAGGAACAATTTGGGTACGTAGTGAATTTGGGAAAGGCAGTGTGTTTGGGTTTACTTTACCTTTAAATAGACTATAAGTATAGTCATTAGTAGTTAGTAGTTAGTCTTTAGAAAAAAAGCGACGTTTGAAATTCTTTCAAACGTCGCTTTTTTGAGTATTGGGTAACGAGTATAGAGTATCGGGTAGAGAGTAGCTAAGAAAGCTTTAACTTTTTCTGGATGTCGGCTACATACGCTCTGAATTTCTTATCTGTATCAATTAAATCTTCAACAGTTTGGCAAGCATAAATTACGGTTGAGTGATCACGGCCTCCAAAATGCATACCAATAGATTTTAAAGATGATTTCGTATGGCTCTTAGCAAGATACATAGAAATCTGACGAGCTTGTACGATTTCTCTCTTACGAGTTTGGGATTTTAATAACTCAACAGGCACTTCAAAATACTCGCAAACTAATTTCTGTATATACTCTATTGAGATTTCTTTATTAGAATTTTTAATAAAGTTTTTCAACATCTGTTTTGCCAAAGGCAAATCAATTTCTTTTTTGTTTAAGGTTGAGTGTGCTAGTAATGAAACCATTGCCCCCTCTAAGTCGCGCATGTTGCTATCAATATTATGCGCAACATATTCTACTACATCTTGTGGTAATTCAATCCCGTCTGATTGCATCTTTTTGTATAAGATGGCCATACGAGTTTCGAAATCTGGAATTTGCAAATCTGCAGTTAAGCCCCATTTAAAACGCGACAATAACCTGTCCTCTACACCAATTAAATCTTTTGGTGCTTTATCAGAGGTTAATACAATTTGTTTATTAGTTTGGTGTAGTTCATTAAAAATGTGGAAGAAAATATCTTGTGTTTTTTCTTTGCCTGCAAAATTATGAACATCATCAATAATTAATACATCAATTAATTGGTAGAAATTTTTGAAGTCGTTGATGGTATTATTTTTCATCGACTCTACAAATTGCTGCGTAAATTTCTCCGCATTTACATATAATACTTGTTTATCTGGGAAACGATCTTTAATAGCTCCACCAATTGCATGTATTAAATGTGTTTTACCAAGGCCTGTAGGGCCGTATATCATCAAAGGATTGAAAGAAGTGCCACCTGGCTTGTTTGCCACCGCATAACCCGCAGAACGAGCTAAACGATTGCAGTCACCTTCTACAAAATTATCAAACGAATATTTTGAATTTAATTGAGAATCGATGTTAATCTTTTTTAATCCTGGTATTACAAACGGATTACGTATTGAAGAAGGCACTGTTACCGGAATTGGCACAGATGGATTTTTCAATTCACCGTTTGGAGATGCTGGTATATTAATAGTATGCGCCTTCGTACTCGAAGTTGCATTATCAACTACAATGTTATATTCTAATCGTGCTTCTGTACCCAACTCATGTTTAATTGTTTTTCTAAGCAAGTTCACGTAATGTTCTTCTAACCATTCGTAGAAAAATAAACTTGGAACTTGTATGGTTAAAACTGAACCTTCAAGCTTTAACGCTTTAATTGGTTCAAACCAAGTTTTAAAACTTTGCGCTGGCACGTTGTCTTTAATTATTTTCAGACAATTCTCCCAAACATTTGTACTTGTTTCTATCATTCTATCTCGAGCAAAAAATTAATTTGATTTAGTTTTGTTCTTTGCGTTTTACCGCCCCCTTAGGAACAACGAATATTTAAAAAAAATTCCTAACAAAAAAATAAAAATAACTCTTGATTATTTCATATGTGCGTTTGCACGTCGCTAGGCTAATTTTTTGTTAAAAAAAACTTTAAATAATGTTAACGAATTCCAAAACTATTTTTCAACATACGCCAAAACCCTATATTTTACAAGTGTTTCAGAGGTTAAAAAGCTAATTGATTGAAAATCAATTCTAAAGAATTTTCTTGTTTTTATGTTAAGTACGAATTCGTAAAAAGATGAAAATATAGGACCTTACTACATGTAGTAATTGTACTGTTATATGTCTAAACTTTCATTAATTTCTAAAGTGCTTGCCACTGAACTCTTTCTGTTTTTTGCACGCTCAAAGTAGAAATCTATTCTACCTAAATTTATGCCAGCAAAACCTACCTGAAAAATTTTAACTTCTTTACTCTCAGCATTCTTTAAAACCTCTGGTTGCTGCATAAAAGTATGTGTATGTGCTCCAATAATTAAGTCGATGTTTTTAGTTTGGTTCGCAAGTACCTGATCCGACACTTTTTTGTCTTTGTACTTATATCCCAAATGTGATAAACAGATTACTAAATCGCACTTTTCATCTTCTTTTAAAATAGCAGCAAACTTGTTTGCTTGTATTACGGGGTCCAAATAAATGGTTTCGCCGTAATTCCTTTTTTCAACTAAGCCTTCTAATTCAATGCCAATTCCAATAACTCCAATTTTTAACTTCCCCTTTTTAAAAATCTTATAGGGCGATGTTTTATTTTCTAATGAAGTATTTCTAAAATCGTAATTAGAACATATAATTGGAAATTGAGCATGGTGCATTTGTTTGCTAAAGCCATCTACACCATTATCAAAATCATGATTGCCAAGAGTAGCAGCATCATACCCTAATTCCGACATTAATTTGAGTTCTAACTCTCCTCCGTATAAATTAAAATAAGGTGTACCCTGAAATATATCACCTGCATCTAACAACAATACATGGTCTTCTTCTTTTCTAATTTGCTTTATAAGGGTTGCTCTGCGTGCAACACCCCCCAATCCTGCATTTCTAGAGCCATCCATTGGGAATGGATCTATTCTGCTGTGCACATCATTGGTGTGTAAAATAGTAAGCTTCTCAATACCTGAGGCTGCTTGAGTAGAAAGCACGGGACTTGCTGCAATACTTGCGCTAAGAATACCGAATTTCCTTAAAAAATCTCTTCTACTGTTCGATTTTAAGTCTTCCATCTATACTAGAATTTAATTTTCTACCTGCCGAATTTTC
>JAGVEE010000239.1 GCA_020058405.1 Sphingobacteriales bacterium | reverse complement strand
CAATGAGTATTGCCACAGGACCTTTTGTTAACACTGCTAGGCCTAAAAATACACCTGCAGCTATTGCTCTCCAATGTTTATTATATCTTCCTTTTTCTAACAAGAAACTAAACTCGTAAATCGCTAAAAAAATGAATAAATTAAACCAAGGATCTATTATGCCTGATTTAAAATACAAGAGTGTTAAAATGGTGCCGCTATAACACATCACCCAAAACCATGCAAACTGACGGTTTAAATATTTTCTACCAATTTTATATAAACTAATAAGTGTAATAAATCCTGCCAATGCATTTGGGAACCTTGCTGCAAATTCATTTACACCAAAGGTTTTCATGCTTAGTACTTGCATCCAAATAAATAGAGGCGGTTTCTCCCAGAACTGTTTAAAATCTATTTGAACATGGAAATAATTTCCTGTTACCAACATTTCTCTAGCTGCCTCTGCAAAATTTATTTCGTCCCAATCGAACAAATGTGCTTTGCCTAAAAAAGGGATAAATAATACTATTGATATCAATAATATCAACAACTCATCTCCATATTTTCTTATTATTCCCATCTAATTATTTTTTAGATTTAAATAAAGCGGCCTCAGTTGGTATAGATTGAAACCATTTAAAATTACTCAATAAAGTCATTACCGCAAATGCACTTAGCACCCCAATTACTGAACCTGCTATAACATCTTCTAAAAAATGCTGTGCTAAATACATTCTTGAGTATGCGCCTAGGCAAGCCATCAATAAATATAAAACACTAATCGATTTGTTTTTAGTGATAATAGAGAGAAATGCCATGAAGGCAAATATACTAGTGGTATGTCCAGAGGGGAAACTCATCATTTTGTGAATTTCTACACCATCTACAAAGTGTAAATTTGCGATCCCATCAAAATATTTACTCGGTCGTGGGATATCATTAAAAACAGTCCTTTTTAGTATTTGTGTAATTTGAGAACTTATAATATAGATCATTCCAGATTGGATGGCCATTCTATAACTAACAAATACAAGTATAATCGTAAAAATTACTATTGTAATTCCATCCCCAAAATGAGTGATGTAGGGGAAAAGAGTGTCGCTTACTGATGAGAAATTTGAATTAACGAACAAAAAGCAAGCCTCTTTACCAAATAGGCCAAATAGACTTAAAACAGTCATCAGAATTAATAAATAGCCTATAAAAAAGACTTTATTTTCTTGAATCAATTTTCTCATATCAATACAAATCTATTTAAATTAATGATTTTTTTTATACTTTCATAGAATAAATAGAGATTTCATAAATGTTTCAAAAGCTCTTTAGAAAGAAAAACGTACAACAAATTTTAAGTGATTTGGATGCACGTGATGCACATAGCTCTGGCTTAACTAAAACGCTAAGCGTACGTGATTTAACAGCATTTGGTATAGCTGCAATTATTGGTGCCGGAATTTTTAGCACCATTGGCAAAGCCAGTGCCGACGGTGGCCCTGCGGTTATCTACTTATTTTTATTCACTGCTATTGCTTGTAGTTTTGCTGCCTTTGCTTATGCAGAATTTGCTTCGATGGTGCCCGTTTCTGGTTCTGCTTACACATACTCTTACGTAGCATTTGGCGAATTAATTGCTTGGATTATTGGTTGGTCGCTTATAATGGAATACGGTATTGGTAATATAACTGTAGCCATTTCTTGGTCGGATTATTTTACAGGCTTCTTAGGCAGCATGGGGCTGCACCTACCCGATTGGATGACGATGGATTACCTGAGTGCTTCTAGAGGTTACCATGATGCGGTGAAGCTAATTGAAAGCGGACGATTATTTGAAAATTTAGACAATAGCATGCAAGCTGCTTACTTGGCTTGGCAAAATGCACCATCTATTTTAGGCTTTCACATAGTATTAGATTTACCTGCTTTATTTATCATCATATTTATTACTTGGTTAGTATATCGTGGCATGAAAGAATCGCGAAACGCTAGTAACGTAATGGTAGTTATTAAACTTGCTATAATATTGCTGGTAATAGCCGTTGGTATTTTTTATGTTGATGTTGAAAATTGGAACCCATTTGCTCCAAACGGTGTTGGTGGTATTTTAAAAGGTGTATCGGCTGTATTCTTTGCCTACATTGGTTTTGATGCCATATCAACAACTGCCGAAGAATGTAAAAATCCACAACGCGATTTACCGCGAAGCATGATGTGGGCCATTATTATTTGTACTTTATTATACATCACCATAGCGCTTGTACTTACAGGTATGGTAAAATACGATCAACTTGCTGTTGGCGACCCACTTGCATTTGTATTCGAAAAATTAAATTTGAAATGGCTATCTGGCATTATTGCTGTAAGTGCAATTGTTGCCATGGCAAGTGTTTTGTTAGTTTTCCAAATGGGTCAACCACGTATTTGGATGAGCATGAGTAGAGATGGCTTATTACCGAAAGCGTTTTCTAGAATTCACCCTATTCATAAAACCCCATCATTTGCTACCATCGTAACAGGTTTTGTGGTGGCCGTTCCATCTTTGTTTATGAATCTTACCATTGTTACCGACTTATGTAGCATTGGTACTTTATTTGCATTTGTATTGGTTTGTGCTGGTGTGTTGCGTTTGCAAAATGATACCACCGTTCAACGTGGGAAATTTAAAACACCTTATCTTAATTCTAAATTTATTTACCCAGCAATGTTACTACTCGGCATACTTTACTTGTTCAATTTTCAACAAGAAAGTGCCATGGCTTTTGTAAAAAATACTCCAAAAGCATTTCCAATAGAGGATGTAATTACTAGCATGAGTATTGAAGAAGTGAATTTAGTAAAAGCAGAATCCATAAAAAAAGACAGCGTAAATTTCGCATCACATAACAATGATTTACTGCAATATTTAAATAGTTTCTCTGAAGCAGATGCAGCTGCAATACTATTATCTAATAGCATCTCCGAAAATAAAGTGTATGAAAGTGGCTGGGCTTTATTCAAACACAAAATACCAATGTGGATATTCTTTTTTGTATGTATTGTGCTTGCGTATTATGCATTTAAATACAACTTATCGATGAT
>JAGVEE010000254.1 GCA_020058405.1 Sphingobacteriales bacterium | reverse complement strand
CATATTAACTAACGCACAAAAGTACATTTTTTTAGGCTCAGCTATTAAATCATATTAAAACAAAAAAAGCCCCGAATACTCTTCGGGGCTTTTTTATGCTTCTAAGAATATTAGTAAAATAATATTCTATTATCCTTAATTTTTGCTGCTTTTTTCAAGCCTTCTAATAATTCGTTATCTACTCTGCTTTTTGCCGATGTATATAAATCTCTTTTGTTAGAAGTGTAATCTGGTAATGGCAAAGCATCAACAAACGATTCAACATATACTAAATATGCTCCTCTTTCGCCTTCCACTGGGCCAACCATTTTACCTTTGTCAGATCCAAATAATTTACCCACAACCATTGGCTCTCTAGAAACCCCTGGAATAACTGGGAATGCGAATGAAATACCACTTGCAGGAACTGCAGTAACATTTAATTTTTGAGCAACTTGCTGAATGGTACTTGCACCACTCATTGCAGCTGTAATTTTATCTTTTAATAAAGTTGCTTTTTTCTCTTTGCGAACTGCTGCTTCTAACTCTGTTTTAATATACTCCATTGGTATATTTCCAGCTTCTTTTACTTTCGTTAAACGAGCAAACACATATTTATTTCCTGCTTCAAATAATGGAGAAACATCGTTAATATCTGCTTTGTATGCCCAACGAATTAATTCTCTAGGACTTTCTATACCTGCAATAAATCTGTCAGTTTCTTTAATATCGTCGGCTACTCTTTTGCTAAAACCATCTGTTAAGGTTAAATTATCAAATTCGCTTGATGATTCGATGCTTGATACTAAAGCATTCGCCTTGCCAAATAATGCTTGGGTAGTAGAGTTACTTGGAGTAATAGCTCTATCAATAACACCAACACTAATTTGTTTGTTGAAATTCTTTTGATCCGTAACTTCAATAATATGGTATCCAAATTGAGATAACACTACACCTCTTTTTCCTTTTGTACCTTGGAAACAGAAATCGCTAAATGGTTTCACCATCTGCTTGTTATCAAAATATCCTAAATCGCCACCTTTATCTTTAGATCCATCTGTAGAATATTGCATTGCCAATGCTGCAAAGTTAGCACCTGCATCAATTAAAGCCTTTAAACTATCTGCAGTTTTTTTAACGGCTGCTGGATCTACATTAGCCGTAGGAAGTAAAATATGACGTGCACGAACAGTGTCGGGCATTGTTTTAATTGAAATTAGTTTTGCAATTTTAAATGCACCACCATCAATAAAAGGACCATAAATAAAACCTTGAGGCTTGCTGAACATGATAGTATCAAGGGCTGCAGACAATTCTCCTTTTTTATTAAATGCTCCTAAATATTTAGTATCGGCATTTAAGTTGATGTAAGATGAATCGTTTGTTGAATTTTGCAAACCAGTTAATTGCTCATAAATCCACTTTTGAGTTTCTATGGTATCGTCTTTAGAAGGCAATACATCAATAGATATATAATCGAAACTTCTAGTGTTTTCTGCTTGCTTGTATTTGTATTTATTAGCGTTGTAATATGTTTTTACATCCGATTCCGAAACTTGTATTGATGAATCAGAAACAGTTGTATAGTCTAATAATACATAAGAAACGTTTGCAGTTTTGTTTTTATCCATGTAATCTGCTTTTGCAAACACAGTAGGAACGTACATACCTGCTTTAACTGCATTCATGTATTTCTGACGAACACGTTCTTCAGAAATGGCTTTTTCAAATGATAACCATTGTTTACGAGTGTCGCCACTTGGATCTTGTTGATCCATGTTTTTCAAGAAATTTAATACTTGAGATGGGTCGAACGCACCTGTTTGAGGATTTGTAAATGCTCTACGCACTTCTGGATGTGGGTTAGAACCCTGCACCATGTCGAACAATTCCTCTGGAGAAACTTTAATCCCAGATTTTGCAATTCGTTGCTTCATCACTTCATCATAAATAATCTGATTCCATGTTTGGTCAACTAAATAGCCAGTCATGCCTTCGTTCAAATTACTTTGACCTGTGCTGGTTTTGTATTGCTCTATGTTTGCATCCAATTTAGTTTGAAAATCTTCAATCTCTACTTTAGAGCCATTTATTTCGCCCATATCTGTTGGCTGTCCGCCAAAGATATTCTGACCAGAAATAAGAACATCACCTGCTAAAAATGCTACAATTGCGAACGCAATAACTCCTACTAAAAGTCCGCCTCTATTGCGCATTGAATTCATTAATCCCATACCTTATTAATTGTGAATTGTAAATTTTAAATTGTAAATTATGTTATCTCTATTTAATTATTTGAGAGGGCGCAAAATACAAAAATTTCTATTCTTAGAAAATCTAATTAGAAATCCTTTTTTTGCGAACAGAATAAAACCTCCATCCTGCAAATATTGTTACTAAACCCATAGGAATGAGGTCTTTATTAGCCGTTTGTTGAATTAAGTAAACGTATATACTTGCTAATAAGCAAAGCATAAAGATTACAAACCACATATTTTGTTGAAATTTACTGTTCATTTTCTTCTAAACTAACACTTCCTCGGTATTTATATATTCTATAATTAGTGAAATTTTGGTTTGCTTCCATGCCATCACCAAACATAATATCTTTTAAAGTAGTAATTCTTACAAAACTATTGGTGTATATTTTTTTTGTGCGTTCGTTCCATATAAGTTTTTCGGTATCAAGTCGTTCTCCCTTATCGTTAATTACCACTACACTGTCTTTTACCTCTATAATTCCTTGATTTTGGAACTTCCTCCCGTATTTAGCAGAAAGCGTGCTTTCTATCTTGTTATTCGGACCATAAAACTCTACGTATAAACCCGCAGGCATCTCATGGTAGGCATTGCTTACCTTGTAAAACTTTAAGATTGGGGTAATTAATTTTGCACGAACAATAGACGAATCGCTGTAAATAAGCTCCACTTCTTTGCTTGTTTCTACCGGCAAACTGGCTTCGTTACTGGCAATTTTTTCCACCTTTTTCAAATCATTCTCGCAAGCACTTAAGGTGCTTACTAGTACAATCATTAAAACTAGAATCATTTTTGCTTTCCAGTCAATGTACATTGTACGTCGTACATTGTACATTGTATTAGTCATACTTACGCTGAATAAACCATTTATCGCAGAAGTTAAAGCCTGCATGTACACCAATATAATTCTCTTCAATTAAGCCTTTAGTAAGCGTTCCTCT
>JAGVEE010000286.1 GCA_020058405.1 Sphingobacteriales bacterium | reverse complement strand
TCATAAGTATCAATTTTATTTTTCTTCATCAAATAGCTAATGCCATCTGTGTTTTGTTTTACCACATCGTTTTTACGTGTAATCATCTGTTCGATATTCATCTTTACTTCTTTTACATCAATACCGTGCGTTTTAAAAGTATGGGTAGCATTGTGATAATGCTCAGAAGAATCGAGTAAAGCTTTAGAAGGAATACAACCCACATTTAAGCAAGTGCCTCCAAAAGTATTGTATTTTTCTACGATGGCTGTTTTCATTCCTAATTGCGCACATCTAATAGCAGCAACATAACCACCTGGACCAGAACCAATAACCACTACGTCGTATTTCATATAAATGTATTTTAAACCCCCAAAAGTAAGAAAGAAATTGCAGATAGCGAACTACTTATTCGCTTCTATTTCCATTGGTTTAGTACAACAATCAACTTTTGTTTCTTGTTTTTGTTGTTGCATCATTGGGCTAAGGTATGGGATACCTAAATTAAGTCCTCTAAAAATCAGAATAATGCCCACTATAATAGAAATTACAGGCACTGCTTTTTTTACTTTATTTCTAAAATTTATATTGATGAAGGATCCCATCATGCTCATCGAAAACATAGCAGGAATAGTTCCTAATCCAAAGAAAAACATAAATAAACTTCCATCAATGGTATTGCCAGTTAACATTGCACCTGATAAAGCGATGTACACAAAGCCACATGGCAACAATCCGTTTATTAATCCTAAAAATAAATAGGCGCTCAAACTTTTCATCTTAAAAGCATTTGAAAAGGCTTTACGCATAATAGGTATTTGGAGTACTGAAAGTTGTTTGAATTTTGAAGGAATGATGTATGGAAAAGCCACTACTAAAATTATGATTACGCCGGTGGCAATAGATACAAATTGCTGAATGCCTCCCATAAATAATCCTTTGCCTAAGGTGCCAAAAAGAATTCCGATGATGGCATAGGTAATTACTCTTCCAAAATTATATAACAATGCACTGATAATTTTTAAGTAAGGCTGACCTTCATGCTGAGGTAATGCAAGCGCTATTGGCCCACACATTCCGATGCAGTGGAAACTTCCGAAAAAACCGAGGAGTAATGCTGCTAGCACTTTGTTTTAATTGTTAATTGTTAATTGTTAATTGTTAATTACGAGTTACGAATTACGAATTACGAATTACTGGTGCTTTCTAATTACTAAATACTAATGACTAGTTTCTAAAGAACAACAACCGTTTCTGTTTGGTATTCTATATTTTCTACTTTCCAATCTACTTTTATTTTGTACATGCCTTTTGCAAAATCTTCTGTAGAAAAAACATAACGACCCTCAGTGTTTGTAAATTTTATTGTTTTATCTGATTTATTATCGGATGGTTTATAAACAAATATGTTTGCTTCAATAGTTTTAGCAGAATGTTCTTCTGGAAAAATTAGTTCGACGGTGTTGTTTACAAGGCTACATTTTAAAGGAGTCTTCAAGGCTTTTGCATTTGCCATTTTATTAATGTCAGATTGGTAATTCAATTCTTTTGCATAATAATCTGGACTTACCAAATCTACTTTTTGTCGCATACTAATTACCACCATCGTAACAATTAAAGTTACAAAACCAATGTATACTAATGTTATTTTTTTACCCCAACCCATTTTTTTGAATTATGAATTATGAAATATAAATTACGAATTATGAATTTCGTTTTTTTTATTTTTTCAAATTAGCAATACTTTTGCATTCTAACGACTAAAGACTAACTACTAGAGACTCAATTAACAGGTCCCAGAAAACTTGTCTTTACAGTCTCCAACAATCGCCCATTAGAGTACACATCAATTTTAATTTTTGTACTACGCTTTTTCAACTCTTTTGGATTTATAAAGATAAACATACTTCCTTGAGCTGATCCTTCTTTTTTACTAATTACACTGTCGAG
The DNA here is from genome assembly GCA_020058405.1 of Sphingobacteriales bacterium. Lineage (GTDB taxonomy): Bacteria > Bacteroidota > Bacteroidia > Sphingobacteriales > Sphingobacteriaceae > CAJBVG01. The sequence goes on along the minus strand of JAGVEE010000286.1, from coordinate 3,334 downwards.
ACCAATAATTTTAATGTTTGCGTCTAGTTCATGCACTTTAAATTGAATAGGTAAATCTTGATGCGTTTTATTATTCACTTTAAAATTATATAAATTACTTACTTTACCATCCGGGTTTTCTTGATACATTACTCCAGGCGTTCTTAGTATAGTTGATTCTGTATCGTTTCTACTGATGAGCGCAAAGCTCAAAATACCTAGCAATAGAACAAGCACCGCAGAATAGCCAATTATACGTGGACTCATTTTTAGTTTTACTCGTTCTGCAATTCCTTTTTCAGAAGCATAGGTAATTAAACCTCTTGGTAAACCAACCTTATCCATTATATGATCGCAAGCATCAATACATGCAGTACAATTTACGCACTCTAATTGAGTACCATTTCTAATGTCGATACCTGTAGGGCAAACTGCTACACATTGATGGCAATCAATACAATCGCCAATGGTACGTTCTTCTCCTTTGTGTAATTTCCCGCGTTTCTCTCCGCGCATGTAATCATAGGCAACTACAATTGAATTTTTATCGAGTAGTACTCCTTGCAATCTTCCATAAGGACAAACAACTGTACAAACTTGTTCTCTAAAAAATGCGAACACCCAATAAAATACTCCTGTAAATATTAACAAAGAAGTTAAATCGCCTATATGTGCTGAAAGTGGCTCTGATATTAATTTGAATAGCTCATCGGTACTAATTAAATAAGCCAAAAAAGTATTAGCAATAATAAAAGAGATGATAAAAAAGACGATGTGTTTTGTCGCTTTTTTAACAACTTTTTCTGCACTAAAGGCTGCTTTGTTTAGCGCTCTTTGTTTATTAGCATCCCCTTCAATTAAATATTCTATTTTACGAAAAACCATTTCCATAAATATGGTTTGCGGACAAGTCCAGCCGCAAAATAATCTTCCGTAAACAACGGTAAATAGAATAATGAACACCATGAAGGTGATCATGGTTAAGCCTAGTAGAGCAAAATCTTGTGGGCCAAAAAGCATTCCGAAGATGATGAATTTACGCTCTAACACATTAAACAACATTAATGGTTCTCCGTTTAATCGTAAGAAAGGCATTCCAAAGAGTAGTACCAAGCAAGTAATGGCAACCATTACTCTGTATTGGTGAAATCTACCCTTTGGTTTTTGAGGGTACACCCAAACCCTCTTGCCTTCACTATCTATAGTCGAGACTTGATCTCGAAAACTTTGGTCTAACTCCGCGTAAATATCTTCTTCTTGTTTCATAGTATTATTTTGCCGATGCTACAATAGTAGAATCGCTTGTGCTATTTGTACTAGTTGAATCTGCTGGCGCAACTTCTTCTGTGTACAAATTGCCTTGTGGTGCTTTACCGTTTGCAGGATTTGTTCCTTGTAAAGTAAGTACAAAACTAGACACTTGTTGCATTTCGGTTGGTTGCATTTGAGCTTGCCAAGCAATCATTCCTTTTTCTTGCACACCGTATTTTATGGTTTTAAAAATATTTTTTACCCCACCACCGTGTATCCAAAACTCATCTGTTAAATTCGGACCAACACCACCTTCACCATTCTGTCCGTGGCATGCAGCGCATTTAGTAATGTAACTACTTTTACCTTTAGAAATATCTGTTGCATCTGTTAATGCTACTACCGAATTTTCATCAACATTAGATGCTGTTTTCTTTAACATGGCAGTTTGTTCAACTTTTGCTTGAGCAATGGCGTTATCATATTCCATTAATTGTGTAGGACCGCCACCAAATTGGTAGTAACCGATGTATACAACACTGAATAGAATTGTTGCGTAGAACATGTACACCCACCAAGGTGGTAAACTATTATCTAGTTCAATAATTCCGTCGTAGTTATGATCTGTTGCTACTTCCGATTCTCTTTCTACAGGAACAGATTTAGTCATGCGTTTCATAATTGCAGACCATGTCCAACGAGGTTCGGTTGCTGGCTTGTAACCCAGTGTTACTAACATGCGTTGTAAAATAGAATACAAGTAAACAATTACAAATAATTCTATAAATACTACCACGCTTAATACAATAACTGTATTGGGGTCTAATCCACCAATTACTGCTTGTGTTGTAGTATTAGTAAGGGTGGTGGTTTGAGCGTTTACTGGTTGGTAAGCGAACAAAATTAGTAGTAAAATTAATCCTGCACCTTTTCCAGCATTTTCTGATAATTTATTATTTACTAAGCCAACAAGTACAGAACCGATGGCAACAATTACAAGTAATAAACCTATAATTGCAAATGCGTACACCCAAAATAAAGGGCTCGACCATAATGATACACTCGCTGCTGCCGGAGCAACTGCTGCTCCAGGTGTTTGTGCATAGGTGCTAAATATCATCATCATAAAAAACATCAACAATGCAATGCTTTTCGCATAAGTATGACGAATGAGATGGGTTAACTTATTCATATTTGCTGTAGTTAAGGTTATCATCATTTTTATCTAAAGGCATGTCGCTCATTTTTTGAATGTAATTTTTATCTGATGTTATCACATAAATAATTAACGAAGCAAAAAAGAGAACAAATATTATCAATGATATCATTGGGTAGATTTCTACATTTACTATATCACTGAGGTAGTTTATAAATTTCATATCAATTATTATTTTGAATTAATTTATTGTTTCATTTTAATATCAGTACCCATGCGTTGCAAATAAGCAATCATCGCAATAATTTCTTTGTTAGGTACTGTTTTAATTCCAGCCTCTGCTAAGTTTTTAACAATAGAATCTGCTTGGTGCATTAAATCTTTGTTTGCTATTTGATCATAGCCTACTGGATATGGTACACCTAGAGTTTGCATTGCTCTAATTTTTGCAGCGGTATTACTAGTATCTAAATCATCGTCTAATAACCATGCATAATTTGGCATAATAGAACCTGGCGACATTGAAGTAGACTCTAACATGTGGTTGTAATGCCACGAGTCTGGATATTTATTTCCGATGCGATGTAAATCCGGACCAGTACGTTTAGAACCCCATTGGAATGGATGGTCGTATACGAATTCTCCTGCTTTAGAATACTCACCATAGCGTTCTGTTTCCGAACGGAATGGGCGAATCATTTGCGAGTGACAAGTATAACAACCTTCACGTATGTACAAGTCTCTTCCTTGCAACTCTAATGGAGTATAAGGTTTTACACTTGCAATGGTAGGAATGTTGCTTTTTACTAAGAAGGTAGGAATCATTTCAACCGCACCACCAATTAAGATTACTACTAAACTTAGAATCATTAATTGAGTAGGACGACGCTCGATCCAACGGTGCCAGTGTTCTCCTTTATGTATTGCATAATCTTTTGTTAATGCAGG
>JAGVEE010000123.1 GCA_020058405.1 Sphingobacteriales bacterium | reverse complement strand
AAACAACGATTGATGCTGTAAAAGCATTGTACTATAAAGGTGTTGCTACAGACGATAGGCAATTTTCGGATAAATTAATAGCGCATTTATTGTATATTTCAAGAGCAAGATTGATTCAACAAAAGTTAGACAAAGGCAAGCAATTATCTGAATCCATGTATCAAACATTTGTTATGGATTTTGATAATGCCTCATTTTCTGGCTCACAATGCACGACAGGTTTGTGTACATATAAAAGAAGTGCTTACAAGGTAACACCTCCTATAATGTCAAAAAAAGGCCCTGCTATTCAAGTTTTGAATATGAATGGCGAAGTAGTGAATAATCAAGACATCACAACCAATAAGTATGCCGGAAAATTTGCTTTATCGCAAAAGAAAACACCTGTTTGGTTTTACCACAATGATTACATATGGGTTTTAAATGCGCCTTATTTGAAAAAGTTATTAATTAAAATGATTGGAACAGAAGATCAAGTACAAACAGAAGCGTGTATTGAAAATGGTACTAACTGTATATTATCTTATGCCAATAAATTTATAGATCCTGATCTGGAAGAAGAATTATACAATGCGGTAGTTAGGTTATTGACTATCAGATTGCGTGCTGATAAATTAAACAATAACGTAGATGATACAATAGACAATGCATTGCCTGCTCAAAAAGAAATAACACAATAATAAATCATGGAACAAGGAAAAACGCCGATCACAACATTTTTGCCTAAGCATTTAGGTGTATATGATTATTGTAATCCAGATGCGGTTAAATTTAGGGTTAGAAAAACAGCCGGATTGAGAGATTTATATTTCTCCTACGCAGAAGATTGTGAAAGAAAAGAAAAAGATATAAAATTTACATTTGCTCAATTCAAGGAGTTTTGTACCATATACAATACGTTGATGACTAAAGAGATGGCTGAAAATGCGGTGGCGTATAAATTACCATTAGGTTTAGGTGTTTTACTGGTGAGTAAATTCGGTTCTCCGCGATACTATAAACCCAGGTTTACAAAAGCTGGCGCGGAGATGTATAGCAATCCTCACAGTCAAGGGCAAGTGGCTAAATTGTCTTGGATTAAAGAAGGCATTAAAGAAAAATTTCCATTGTGGTGGAGGCATAAAGCATCGAGTCACATGAGGCAGAATATGGCACACGGAATCTTTAATTGTGGATCCATGGACAAATACCACGTAATAGATAGAGAAGCTGAAAAGCTTGCTAAAAAGGTAATAAGCAGAGAATTATCAAAAGAAGAAAAAGGATTAAAATCTTTAAGTAAAGAGAAAAAACAAGCTATTATCAAAGATTCAAAAATAATTAGACCTTTATAAAAATGAACTATATACCTGTTAACACAATATTATATGATCTATCATTAAGTATGAATCCTGATAACTGGAATGAATCAGCTGCATTAGAATGGGCAATACAAGCAAGTCGAAAAATAGGAGGCCATAAATCTTTTGCTCAGCGTCAGGTTTTTTACGAATACGATAATTATCAGTTAACTAAACCAGAAGATTATAAGACATTAATACAAATCTTTTATTACTTACCCAGTCAAACGTCTTCTGCTTCTCAAAATGCAACATTATTAGAATATGTAAAACGCGTAACAGACAGTCCTAATCCTGAAAGCTTATCAAAAACAGCAGCCAATGCTGATTTAGCGAACCCATGGAAAACAATGCATTTATCTACTTCTTCATTCATAACGCCCTGTAAAAGATCTGGCAATAAAAAATGTGCATATGAATTCATAGAACAACCGACGCATTTTATGATGCCTGTAAAGTCTGGCATTGTAAGTATTAATTACTTAGGTTACAATGTAAAAGATGGTGAATTTTTAATTCCAGATACGCCGAGTTACAGGGAAGCTATTTTGAGTTATATTATGTACAGACTATACGATTCAAAAGTAAATGCAGATAGTAAAGATCAATCTTTACAACAACAGCGTATGTGGTATTTAACGCGTTTTGGATTTTTGGTAACTAAGGCAAAGGGTGAGGTGAATGCACCAACAGTCAATGAGTTGGAAAATCTTCTACAGAATAGGAATAAATTAATACCTCGTTCTGATCAATTTGAGACAGGCTTTACCAATTTAAATAAACCGCAAAACAATCCTAATTTATTCTGACATGAATGAGCCAAATACTATAAGGCAGCAATTTACAGGCGGATTGCATTTAGACTCTTTAGATGAATTATCTCCGCCTGATACGTATTCTTTTTGTTGGAATGGCGTATTGGAAGACAGTTTAGGTGGAGGTATTGGTGGGCTTGTCGCAGATACGTCTAATGCGCAATGCTATTCATTTGGTAATCTATCCAATTATAAACTATTGGGTCATGTGGCTGTCACCAATGCCAATACAGATGAAACAATATTATTTATGATTCGTAATGGTGTTTCTGAAATTGGCATATACGATGCAGCAACGTGTTCTTACAATGCTATATTGTCTGAAGCTGGATTAAATTTCAATACGTTATACAGAATTAATGCATTAATAAAGATTAAAAATGGCAAAGAACGTATACTGTATTTTACAGATAATAATACGCCATACAAAGTCATTAACATAGATAGAATTTCAGAGTATTATGATAATAATATTTTTGTACCTAATCGTATATTGTTTAGTCCAGATCTGTCGTTACCTACTGCATTATTTACGGAAATAACATTAGGCGGTAAACTTAAATTGGGAACGTATAGAGTATATGCCAAATATTTAGGTTTTGATTTAAACGAAACTAATATTATTGGAACGTCTAAATTAGAAACAATATTCAGAGGCAATGAAAATGACAATATATTTTCATTGGACGGAGGGTATAATATCAGCGAAGCGACGAGTACGACATCTATTGCCAGTGAACAATATCCGGAATCCAATAAGAGTATTAAGATATCTCTTACAGGAGCAGATAATGATTTCAAATATGTTCAGTTTTATGTTGTACAATATATTGCTGGTAGTGGTGCTATAGGTTCTGTGGTTAAATCACCGTTGATATCTATTGTAAACGATACAGCTATATGGACATATACTGGATTAAATGCTTTTAGTTCTGGTACAGAGAATGATATCATTACCAATGCTGTTGTTATTAAAGGGGTTAAAGGACATGCTCATAAGGATAATTATTTATTCATAGCTAATATGGAAGAGTCTAAAGACTTAGATTACAGTGCGATACAAAGAGCAGCATTAACAATAAATGTAACATGGGAAGTAGAAAGAGTTACTAAGTTTGACATTAAAAAGCCTTTAAGTTATCAAACGTATATGCGTGATGAGATATATGCATTGGGTATTGTTGGTGTTAAAAAAGATGGAACGACGACACCTGCTTTTCATATACCAGGAAGACAGTCTAGAAACATCAGTAATGCGCGTATATTACAAAATAAAGTATTTGAAATAACCAACAATTATTTAACAGGTGCTAATGATACGACATTGGTAACGCCAGTGGCTGGAGAAGGAGAGCATCTAGCGGCATATACAGTAGCCGGTCAAGTACCATTGTGGAGATTAGTTAATACCGGATGGATAGACAATGCGACTGTAACAGGTGGGTTTCAAGGCACTATGGCATATTGGGAATCTAATGAATTATATCCGAGTATCAATACGCCGAATGGTTTATTGTATGGAACTTTAACAGGAACGCCTATTTT
>JAGVEE010000102.1 GCA_020058405.1 Sphingobacteriales bacterium | reverse complement strand
CCACCAATCATATTATTGCTTAATACAAATGTAGATTTCTTTGCACCCGGTGCTTTATCGCCTAAGCAATTAAATAAATGTATCCCTTGGAAAGTAATGTCGTAAATTTTATTACCAGAAATTTCATTGGTAAATAAACCAGCTCTATCACCCAATCCTTTAGCATAAATACCCCAAGCAGATGGATCCATACCAAACTTACCCGCAATAATATTATTCTTTACTCGCGTGTCAGAATATTCTAAATAAACACCTGCTTTGTGAAAAGAGGTAATAGTATTTCTTTCTACTATATTGTTTAAATCTCTTTTATCTGAATCTAAACCATACATGGCTAACCCGTAAATACCTCCTAATATTTTATTATTTGCAATAATGTTGTTTTGTGCATTCGTTGCAAATGAAGTAGTAGCAGAGTTTAACGTTCCTAACTTACAGGCTATAATTGGCACTAAGGTTGTTGGAAATGGCGTTAAGGTTGAATCGACTCTAATAATATTATTTCTGATTTCATTAAACCTAGAATTACCAGCTAATTGTATACAAGTACCATTCGCTAAACTTCTATTTTCAATCGTTAAATCTCTTAATATAATGTATTGTGCGTTGTTAAATAAAATAGTAGCATGGTTTTCTGCAGTACCGTTTACATAAGTTAATCTGGTAGCAAACACATTGTTCTTAGATTTAAATGTAATGGTATTTGTAGCTGAGGAATTTCTGATTTTCCATAAACTAATCTGCTCATCGTATACTCCGTCTGCAATTTCAAAAACAGTTGGGCCAGAAACACCACACTTTAAATAATCATACACTTCTTGGAAGGAAGTAAAATTGGTAATACTTGGTGGTGCATTTTTATCAATACTAAATGTTCCCTCTAAACCTACACATACATCTAATTCTGTTGTGTCGTTGTAAGCACGTAAATCTCCAATGTTACCTGCAGATATGTACACTTTAAATTTGAAAGGTTGGTAAGTAGTTCTAGTAATATTATATTTTGCATTAACCGTAAATGTTTGCGTTCTAAAATTGCTTGATAAAGAGGTTGGTTGGATTTGTATCGCACTGTCTGGATCTAATTGCTCTACTCCATCTATCATATAATTAAAATACAATAATTTATTTCCGTTGGTTGGACCTTGGTAACGTACAGTAATTCTCCATGAAGTAGGTCTGTTAAATCTAAATACATCTGGAGCAACACCAATAATTGCAAAGTCTTCTCCACCTGGCCCGAATTCGTCGGCACCTACATCCGGCAGATTTACTTGGTCTCGTAACTCACCGTCAAAATCAATTGGCACTTCTGTTAATGGAACAGTACTTCCCTTTTGATTTAAGTCTGGTGATAAAGAGTGCAAATCTGTGGTACTAAAAAACAAAGGATCTTTAGAAAATGAGTTCCTGTCTTTCGCACTTGCCAAAGATAAATCTCGAAGATTTGTTCTCGGTAATGTATTCCAAAATGTAAAACCAGAAGTAGGGTTATTGTTAGTGTCTATTAATGCAACATAAATATCATTATTGTCTGATAAAATAACAGGATTAGTTGCCGCTGCAGAATTATTATAATATGCATATCCTTTATTAGCATTCGAAAATACGTTGTTGTAAACTCTCGTTGTTCCGTTTGTAGTAGCTCCTGATATAAAAAATGCTGTAGTATTGTCTATTATGTTTGTTTTAGTTGGCGCATCCATGTAAACAGAATTGAAATACACGTTAGACCAGCCACAACTTGTCATGTACAATCCTACAGGTGTTTCTGTAGTATTAAAAGTGGCATTACTATAATTACTAAAGAATCCTCCGGCAATCATATTATTATATACGTTTACATACCTATTTGTTGGAGTACCTGTTCCTGTAACACCCGACATGTATATACCGTATTGGCCAGCGTTTGAAACATAGTTTCTAGTGATTTGTATGTTCCCTGGTGCACCCGTTGTAATGTTTGCTAAATAATATCCTACTGATTTTATATCTGCAGAAGGTCTTAACAAAACACTGTTTTGTGTAACTCTTGTGTTGGTAGATGAATTTACATATACACCATAGTAAGAAACTTGGTTGATACTATTTTTCTCAATTACTAAACCTGTATCTCTGGTTGCTGCTGGACCCGAAACTACGATGCCATAATAACCTCCAGAAATTTTATTGTTAGATAAAGTTAAAAATCTTGCAGATGCTACAGCTCCTAAGGTATAAGTTGGGGCAGCTCCCATCACTCCGGATAAAATTCCAGCAAATCCTTTAGAGTTAGAAATAGAATCGACTGTAATTTCACAATTACTAATGGTGTTATTATTTGCACCTCCTAATAAATGAACACCAATACCTGTTACAATATTTCTATTCACTAATCTCATATTTCTAAATATAAGATTGTCTACTCCTGTTAATCGTACGGTAGCTTGTTGTGCAGCTTCCGAAATTAAAATTACATCTCTTTTACCTGTTTCCGATTCGAAAATAATTTGTTTAGTGCCACTTGGTAAATAAACTTCTGCAATATTTAAATCAACATTGTCTGTATAAGCGCCTGATTTTACTTTAAACGTAATGTTATTTGCAAGACCGTTGAGTCTTAATGCATTTACAGCTTCCGTAAAATTTTTGTAATCAGAATTTATAACACCAATTGTTTTGATGCCTCCTGTTAAAGGTGCGCCAAACGTTGCTCTTAAGGTATCATTTAGAGGATTTACATCCGTTTGATTTTGTGCTTCTTTTACAAATATTTCAACAGTATTATTTAAAGCATCAGCATAACTTGCTGATAAATTTACAACCGCTGATGATATTTGAGTGGTATTACTCGGT
>JAGVEE010000145.1 GCA_020058405.1 Sphingobacteriales bacterium | reverse complement strand
TCCAAGATTTTATGTGGTTAGAAATAACGGATTAACAATTTACGATTTACAATACACTCCATTTAGATCTGGTAACTCAGGTTTTATTGAGCAAACAGTTACGGTAACAGGTGTAGTTACTTCTTCTAAAGACGATTTAGGTTACGTACACATACAACAAGAAAACCAACCTACTTACGCAGGTATTACTGTTGCAAACGGAACGGGTATTGCTGACGTGGTAACGGGTGATAGAGTAATTGTTACCGGTGTAGTAAAAGAATATTTCGGATTAACACGTATAGAAAATACCACCTCAATTTTAAAAATTGGAACCACTACCATCGCTCCAACAGTTGTAAACATCGACTCGTTCAGAGTAGCGAGCCCTACAGCAACTGAGCCTTACGAAAGTATGTTAGTTAAATTTGCTCCAACTGCTGGTGTAATTTACATCAACAATACAAATGCTGATGCACCAAGTAATTTTGCAGAATACAGAGTAGCAAGAGATACTCTTGATCCAGGAGCTGGTTGCCGCGTGTTAGCAGGTCGCCAAACAAACTCAGTGTTTTCTTCTAAAAATGTATCGTATGTAATGGACAGTATTTGGGCTCCAAATGTTGGTATCGCTACGGTTATTGTTAAAAAAGGAGATAACATGGCATCTTTAACTGGTATCATGACTTACGGTTTCAATAACTTTAAATTATTACCACGTAACAACGCAGATTTCGAAGCATACCAATCGGTAAACAGCATCGTATCTAGTTTTGTAAATAAAGGGAAAGCATTGGTTTACCCTAACCCAACTAGCAGTGTAATGAATTTAGATTACATCATGCCAGTAAATACGTCAGATTTAACCTTAAAAATTTACGATATCTTCGGACGTACCATTAATGTTGTTTCTTTAGACGGAACAACAGGTACTGCAAACGTAAATGTTTCTGAATATGCACAAGGAACTTACATTTACAGCATCTCATCTGCTTCTGCAGGAGTGTTAAACAATGGACGTTTTGTAGTGACAAAATAGTATTGAGTAATTAGTATCGAGTATCGAGTAAAGGAGCTTCTTCAGAAATGGAGAAGCTCCTTTCTTTTGTTACTTTGCTCCTTTGCCTCTTTGCGTGAAATAAAATATTCCTTTGCTTGAAATTATTGGAAACAAAATCGCAATACCGTAACTTTATAATTTACAACATACAACGTACAACATACAAAGTACAATTCACCAAGCATGAAAATTTACATTTACATATTCATCGCCTTAGCGCTAGTTGCCTGCAAGAAAGACTCCTATAGCCCCGTGGCCACTTACATAAACCCACCAAAAGATACAGTGAGTTTTGGGTATAGAGTAACAGATATGTATTTTACCGATACCAATCTTAAGGAAACACATTTTATTTTTAAACTCGATACTGGTATTGGTTACGCATGGCAAGAAATTTTAGTGGAGTATGATAAAACTGGTATCACTAAACAATACATACCTGAATATACCAATTACAGAATTGTTAAATTAAATGACATGTCCTCTGCAGGTGAATATATTGAAATTGCATATACACAAGTGGGTGAGGCAAAGCGAACATTAATTTCAACAATTAAATACAGAAGATTACAAAATCCAATTGCAATACAATTTGTTTATAACACTGATACTGGGCTTGTTCAACAAATACTAAAAAGGCAACTAACCGTAGGTGGCGACCTTGGGACTATACAAGATCAATATGATTTCTGTTTAACTACAAACTTAGGGGCTTGTACCGCTTCGGTCCAAAACGAATCGTATCAATATTCATCAGATTTTAACAGCCTAAGATATTGCAATGAATTAGTGCCATTTATATTGTTATTGAGTAAACCCGATTTTCAAGATTTAGAAGATATTTCGAGCATTTTACCCTATTATTTCAGTCAGAATTTACCACAATCGTCTATATTATATCAAAAGGGAATATACCAATACGGCCTAAACAAAAAAGAACCCACTTTTTTATACTTTAAACCCTTAAATAGCCTACGTTCTGAGGGCTTTCAATTTAGTATGAGAATTTACTAAGATTTAACCTTGAATATTTTTTTTCTGCTTAAAAATCAAGTATTTTAGCTCGATTTATTTTTATGATAAAAACCTTTAATTTGAGCCATAGAACGCTATTTGCTGTTCTAGTGTTAAGTCTGCTTTTTTCTTGTAAAAAAGAAGATGAGTTAAAACCTAATACCGACCCCGATACAAAAATATTTTTATCGAGCATAAACCGTACAGGTACCGACCGCTTAAATGCTGTGGTAGAAATGAACTGGTCGGCAGATGATAAAGACGGGTACGTAACCGGTTACGAAATTTCATTCGACAATATTACTTGGGCGTATACCAGCGAACAAGATTCTACTTTCCGTTTTTCATTAAACGCCGGAACAGATACTACTGATATTAATTTTTATGTTCGTGCAATTGATAACGATGGCAACAAAGACAAAACTCCTGCTTTCATAAAAATTCCTATTAAGAATACATTGCCAACCATAGCAATGGATAGAAATTATATTAAAGGTGATTCTGTTTATTCTGTGTTCTCTATTTTCTGGACCGCTAATGATTTGGATGGAGCTGCAACGCTCGATTCTGTTTATGTAAAAATAAATAACGGTGCATGGTTTGCCATTTCTAAAAATTTCAACTTCGCAAGTTTTGTAACCGATAACCCTGAAGTAAATGGAAGCTCTCTAGCCTCTGTTTATGCAGGCAATAGCTCTATCAACCTAAATAAAAAAATTAACGGTTTAGTAGTGGGTGCTGCTAATACTATTTACATTAAAGTAAAAGATTTATCGGGTGCAGAGAGTTTAGTAGATTCTTTAAATCCATTTATTCTGCGCAGAAAAACTTCTGATTTATTAGTGCTCGATGCATTTAACATTGCTACTACACCTAATGCCGATGTGGTTTACAGAGCAGCCATTTCATCTGCTTATGGTGCTTTTGATTATTACGATTTCTATCG